>PMJN01000550.1 GCA_003157445.1 Micrococcales bacterium | reverse complement strand
CCTATGACCAGGACGTACTGGGCGCTGCCACCGCGGACCATGTCGTTGGCCAGCGAGATCCCGTGGCAGTAGCCGGCGCACGCCGCGGAAATATCGAACGCTGCGGCAGGGCTGGCACCGATGCGGTCAGCGACGATGGGCGCGGCCCCTGGCGTCTGGTAGGGGTGGGTGACCGTGGCGACGATCACCGCGTCGACCTGGGAAGGCGTCAGCCCGGCCGACTTCAGTGCCTCGAGGCCGGCCGTGGACGCCATGTCGACCACAGTCTCGGTCGGGGCTGCTCGACGACGCGTGATGATTCCGGTGCGCTCGCGGATCCATTGGTCGGAGGAGTCGACATCCTCACAGATCTCGTCGTTGGTGACCACGCGTTCGGGTCGGTAACCGCCGACCCCCCAGATTCGGGCGTGGGCCGCTCCGGTAGTGGTGCTTAGGGTCGGGCGTTGCTTCGGGATTGTCGTCATGTTCGTTGGTCTCCGTGTAGTTCAGGCTCGAAGTTCAGGCATGGGCTTCAGGAAGTTAGGGCAGCCGTGCATTGGTGGCAGTCACGCGGCAGTGGCGTGCAGGCGTAGCAGCGGCTGACCGGGGGACACGGGGTCACCGTCCTGGACGAGCCATTCGATGACTTGACCACCGTCGGGTGCGGTGACCTCGAACGTATCGCGCAGGGTGTTCACCGCGGCAACAACTGAGCCGGCTGGGACTCTGCTGCCTGGCTGGGAAGCAGTGAAGCTGACGATGCCTTTAGCTGGTGCGATGATCATCCGCCAGGTCGGGGTGTTCGCGATCAGGGCGGGTTGGGCGTGCTCACTGATCATCCGGTGGGCTTCGGAGAGCTGGTCGGGAGTCTTCAGGGCGAGAACCTCGACGCCCGGAAGACCTCGTTTGGCCATGTTGGTCAGTGCCCCGGCAGGGGGGATCTCGATCAGGGCGGTGACTGCCAGGTCCTTGAACGTCTCCATGCACAGGTCCCAGCGCACGGGGTTGCTGACCTGGGTGACCATGCGCTGCAGGATCTGCCGGCCACTGTGCACGACGGTCCCGTCACGATTGGATACCAGGGGCACGCGGGCGTCGTGAGTTGAGATGGCACGAGCCATGCCAGTGAGCTCGGTCACCGCAGGGGCCATGTGCGCGGTGTGGAAGGCCCCGGCGACCGACAACGGGACTACTTTCGTCTTGGCAGGCGGGTCGGCTCGCAGCGCCGCGAGCTGTTCGAGGGTTCCGGCTGCCACTATCTGCCCGCGGCAGTTGTTGTTGGCCGCAATGAGACCGTGTTTGAGCAGCGCCTGGGTTACCTCGTCTGCATCGCCGCCGAGAACTGCGCTCATACCAGTCGCGGTGACCCTCGCCGCCTCGGCCATGAGCCGACCCCGCTCGCGGACGAAGACCATGGCCTGCTCGGCGGTGATGACCCCGGCTGCGCAAGCCGCGGTGATCTCGCCCACCGAGTGACCGGCCGCGCCGGCAACCTGACGAAAACCGTCGGCCGGATGCTCGAACAGCGCCAACAAAGAGATAAGACCGGCTCCGACGATCAGCGGCTGAGCAATCGCGGTGTCCTTGATCGTCTCGGCGTCGGACCTGGTGCCGGCCTGGATCAGGTCGATGCCGGCAACGGTGGATAGCCAATGCATTCGGTCGCGGAAACCGGGCAACTCAAGCCAGGGGGCCAGAAAGCCGGGGGTCTGGGAGCCCTGTCCAGGGCAGACGATGACGAGCACGTGTTCTAGCCTTCCGGTTCCGCCGCGATCGCGTCGTGACCGAACAGCACCAACAATCACTGTGCGGTTTAGAGGGTTCCTACAAACGGCGGTCCACCGAGTATCTCATGAATGGCCGGTTCGTTACCTTGAAGTGAACGTCGCCATTCTCGTTGCGAGGACACGGACAGGCGACCGACCGCCAGCGCCAGTCGTACGGTCTGGGCCTCACGGGGGTGGCTCAGGTCGTATCCGGTGACAACAGAGATTCGCCCGAGCCGATAGCGAACGGTGTTGGGATGAACGAACAGAACCCTGGCCGTGGACTCAAGGCCGCCGCCTCCGTCCAGATAGGTCGTGGCCGTCTCGAACAGCGCCTTGCCGGCCGTGGTCAGCGGACGATAGATCCGGTCGATCATCAATGTGCGAGCTGTCGTGTCACCGGCCAGAACACGCTCGATCAGCAGTTCGTCGGCAAGAACCGGGCGGGGCGCATCGGGCCAGGCGCGGGCGGCGAAGAGGCCTGAGATGGCGGCTCGGGCCGAGCGTCCGGCCGCAAACAGGTGCGGCACCGTGGGACCGATGACGATGGGGCCATCGCCGAAGTACTGGGCCAATGTCCGGATGATCGGGGACACATCCTCCAGACCTCCGAGGATGACGACCAGACGTTGCCCCTGGACCGCGGCCAAAAGCTCGACCTTGAGGCGGGACCCGGCTCGCCGTATGAGCTCAACGACTTCAGCGGCGTTGCCCGCAGGGCTCATGCCGGCGATCACGGCGACATTGGTGACCGATCCCCAACCCAGCGCGGACGCTCGTGACTGCATGGAGTCGTCCGCTTCTCCACGCAGGACGGCGTCCACGACCAGTGACTCCAGACGTGCGTCCCAGGCACCGCGGGCCTCCGCGGCCCCTGCATAGACCTGGGCGGCAGCGAAGGCGACCTCACGTGAGTAGCGCAACACGGCTTCGCGCAGATTCTGTTCGTCCCCTGGGGCAGCGAGCTGGGCGACGTCGTCCTCGACGACGTCCACCACGGAGCGCACCAGATCCAGGGTCTGCACCAGGCTGATGGACCGGGTCAGCTCACGCGGCGCCGTTCCGAACACGTCTACCGACAGCGTAGGGGTGTCGCGGGGGTCTTGATACCACGCGGTGAAGGCTGCGATGCCGGCTTGGGCCACTAGTCCCACCCACGAACGGTCCTCCGCGGAGAGCTCGCGATACCAGTCGTAATGGGCTTCCATGTGTTTGTTGGCGGCTGTGGAGAGCGCGGCGGAACTGCGCTCAATGCTTCGTTGGGTGGCCGCGCTGTCGCGCGGTTGCTTGGCCGCCATGGGAACACCCTATTTGTATGCGGGTCACAACCTCAGCAAGAGCGTCAACCGCCGAGCTGGCGTTCGGAGCCATCCTGGCAGCACCTCGCTGAGGCCAGGGGGACGGCGGCTCTCGTTTGCCTTAACGTCATCCACGATTGGCCTGGCTGGCACCTGGACGTGGCCCGCGGCCGATGAGATCAAGGTCATGGACCGATCCTCGCTCGTCACGCTGAATCCAGCCGCGCGTAACAAGGCCGCCACGGCGCCGTTGATCATAGGCCATCGTGGCGCAGCCGGCTACCGACCCGAGCACACCCTGGCCTCTTACGAACTGGCGGCAAGGATGGGTGCCGACTACATCGAGCCCGACCTGGTCTCGACCAAGGATCACGTCTTGGTCGCCCGCCACGAGAATGAGATCGAAGGAACCACGGATGTGGCCAGTCATAGGGAGTTCGCTGCCCGAAGGATCACCAAGACCATCGACGGGCAGGCCGTGACCGGCTGGTTCACCGAAGACTTCACCCTTGCCGAGCTGAAGACGCTCCGCGCCAAGGAGCGCCTGCCAGCGGTGCGCCATGGGAACACCATGTACGACGGACGGTTCGAGATCCCGACCTTCGCCGAGATCCTGGCACTACGCGACAGGCTCACCCACGAGCTTCACCGCGTGGTCGGGGTCTATCCGGAGACCAAACACCCCACCTACTTCCGCTCTATCGGTCTGGATCTGGAATCTCCGCTGGTCGAAGAGGTCCGTGGTTGGGGGCTCGACAAGAAGATTGCGCCGATCTTCATCCAGTCCTTTGAGCTGAGTAACCTAGTGGACCTTCGGCGGCAGTTCGGCGTCAAAGCCCGTCTGATCTTCCTCACCTCGGACAGTGGCGCGCCATACGACCTGGCATCCACCGCAGACCCCACGACCTACGCCGAACTGTGCACGGCCGCCGGACTGCGTTCTTTGTCCGGCATCGTCGACGGGATCGGACCTGACAAGTGCCAGATCATCCCGTGCGGTGTCAACGGCACCCTGGCCTCGACGACCATGCTTGTGGCCGACGCACACGCTGTCGGTCTGAAGGTCCATCCCTACACGTTTCGCGCCGAGAACGCCTTCCTGCCCTTCGACTACCGCGTCGGGACCGATGTCTCGGCAACTGGCCGGGCCATTGACGAGCAGACGCGGTTCCTGGCCACCGGGATCGACGGCTTGTTCACCGACCAGGCAGACATCGGCGTGATCGCCAGGGCCGCGTTCATCGCTGCCAAGAGCGCCGCCTGACCTGAGGAACGCGATGCGGGGCGCTTATTGCGTGTACTTGCCGGCCAGGTTGGTTAGGCCACTGACTGGTGTGGCCTTGCCGATCGAGGTGTGGGGCCGTTGGTGGTTGTGCGGGTGAATCCGTGTTGGGATCGCCGCCTGTGGCTGGCGTTTGCCGGTGTAGAAGCGTTTGAACCCGTAGCAGTTGGCCAGGGTGGGGTGGAGGCGTCCGATCTTGGCGTTGGGTCTGCAGCCGGTAGGGCGGGTTCGTTTGTAGGTGACTGCGGGATCGGGGCAGGTATCGCGCTACAGGGGCTGCGGTCGGTCGAGCCGTTGTCCGCAAGGACCCGTTCAATGTGGACCTGGGGTGCGGCGAGCCAAGTCACGGCTCGGCGTAGCACCCCAACGGGGGTCATTGCTTTTTCGTCGTGATGGATTTCGGCTGAAGGCGACGCGGGGGTGGTCATCGATGGCGGTGTGTACGAACGCGGTCCCGACCAAGGTGTGTTGGTTGCGCTTGGTGGGTTGTCCTCGGTGGCTGCGCTGTTCTTCTTCTTGGCCTGCTGGGCTTCTGGTCTGCTGGCGCCCCAGGTAACGCCGCCTTGCGCCGTCGGGGCGGTT
>PMJN01000478.1 GCA_003157445.1 Micrococcales bacterium | reverse complement strand
ACCTCGACCGGCGCCGCCACGACATCGGGCTGAGCGTAGGCAACGCCCCCGCTGCTGGCATGTTCGACTGAGACGGTGTTCTCCAGACGCACAGCCTGGCCAATAGGATGCCCTCTCGGGCGACTGTCTTAACCCTGTCGCCAGTTTGCCCTGGATCTTGGACGGGGTAGCAACCTCACACCTGATCGCCACAGGATCACCTGTACGGCCAGCGCGAGACGGTGGGACCCTCGTCGTAGACTGCCGCCGACGGCCGGGGCATTGACCACGTGCCCGATCACATCGTCGTTTCCTGGCTAACCGTTTCTGGAACCCCTCACCCGCCTCGCTGTCGGGCGCGGCAGCGACCACCGCTCGCTGGTACACATCGTTCAAGAGGGTCTGGCGCGGCCGCGAGATACCTCCCCCGGCTAACGACTAGGCCTTTCGGTGCAGGTCAAGGCTCATACCCATTGCTCGTCGATGGCCACCACCCTTGGCCCGGCCCGGCCGAGGAACGGGGGGGCAGCCACCTAGGCCGGAACCACACCGTGGTCACAGGAATGGCGATGTCCGCCTTCGGGCACGTGCTCAGCTAGCGTCGTGAACCAGAGGGCTCAGACCTTCCGAGCGGCTGACCGCGTCCACCAGGCCGCAGGTTTGTAACCAGTTGGCGAACAGCCGGTGCCCACCCTGGGTCAACACGCTCTCGGGGTGGAACTGCACCCCCTCCAGTGGGAGGTTGCGGTGACGAACCGCCATGATCACACCGGATTCGGAGTGCGCCGTCGCGGTCAGGTCATCGCTGAGGGTGGCGGGGTCGATGGTGAGCGAGTGATATCGCGTCGCAATGAAAGGGGAGGGTAGACCCCGCAACACACCGGTACCGTCGTGGTGCACCATCGAGGTCTTGCCATGCAGGAGTTCAGGCGCCCGGTTGACCACAGCACCAAAGACGACGCCAAGTGCCTGATGCCCCAGGCAGACACCGAGCATGGGCTGGTTGCGCTCGGCACAAGCCGAAACCATCGCTATCGAGACTCCGGCGTCCTGAGGCGTGCCGGGACCTGGTGAGACCAGAACACCGTCGAAGTCGGCGCCATCGGCCGGCGAGAGCGCGTCGTTGCGCACAACCTCGCAGTCGGCACCGATCTGTTGGAGGTAGCCGACGATGGTGAAGACGAAGCTGTCGTAGTTGTCGACCACGAGGATATGAGGGCTGTGAGCGCTCTGGCGGGGGTTGCTCTCAGCTGCGATGGCGTTGTTCTTCATGTCGGTGCTTGCCTCACATGACAAGAAAGGTGACGGATCCCGAGAACGGAAGTCCGGACTTGACCGAGTTGCCATTGAATGGCATGTACGGCGCGATCGCGGGAAAGAGCCACAAGAAGCACAACACGACCACCACGAGGACAAGAACAATCGAAAGAAGGACCTTGACCGGCCATGGGCCGGGGAGCCAACGCCATAGTGGTCCGTACATCTCAGCCCACCGTCCCTGCCGGAAGCGTCATGAACGACGCCGGAAGACCGTTGGCCCTAGGGATGGTCTTCACGAGCTTGGAGAACACGATATACCGTTGGTTGGCACTGAACCGGGGATGGCAGGCGGTCATCGTCAACCAGGCCTCCGTCGGTGAGGCACCAGGGTGCTGCGGCACCGGGGCAATGACCTCCACCTGATCCGGGGTGACGATCACGTGCCGGTCTACCGAATACACGACGTAGTTGGTCTTGGTCTCGACAACGATGATGTCTCCCTTCTGGAGCAGGTCAATGTCTGATAATGGCTTGCCGTAAGTGGTGCGGTGCCCAGCCACGGCAAAGTTACCGACCTGCCCAGGAAAAGCCGTGCCGGAGTAGTGACCGATGCCCTGGGTCAACGCGTCGGAGTCAGTGCCCTGCAACACCGGCCTCGCGTAGTCGGCGCCAAAACGCGGGATGCGCATGATCGCGAAAGCCTGTCCGAACGGGACGTTCGTCAAGGTAGCCAGGGGGTCGGCAGGAGCGGCGGCACGCACGGGACTACCCGCGGGGCCGAAACCCTTCTCGAGCGTGTTGATGGTCACGGCCTGCTCGCGGTTGGCAGTCACATCGGTCCACCACAGTTGCCAAGCGATGAACAAGAACAACAACAGACCGACCGTGATGAGCACCTCGCCGAGAGTGCGGACCGCCCACCGCAACCCCTTCACCGTCTTCCCATCATCGCTGAATCGTCGCGTTAACCAGACTCAGGCTTCCCGAGTACGCCGGGAAGGTCACCTTGTCCATGCTCTTCACGTCATAGCCCAATCCGAGCAACTTTGCATACTGCCGGTAGATCGTAACGGTATTGCTATTGTCCAACGCAGCGCTCATGGCGGAAGGGTCACCTATCGCCTGAATGACATAGGGGGGTGAGTAGACCCGACCCTGCAGGATCAGGGTGTTACCCACGCAACGCACGGCGCTGGTTGATATCACCCGCTGGTCCATCAACTTCATCGCCTCGGCACCACCGGCCCACAACGCGTTGACCACGCTCTGGACGTCCTGCTGGTGCACAACGATATCGTCGGCGGTGAAGTCCTTGGGCAGACTGGCGGCTGTGCGTTTAGCGTCGTCCAGACTTACCGACAGTCCCGGTCCGGCCACGGCCTGGCTGCCCACCAGTGGCGCGAGCGCGCGAGCTTGGGCGCTCAGGGTCGCCACGGTGTTGTTGCCCGGAGCCGCTTTGGCGGTGAGGGCATCCACCTCGGACTGCAACTGCTGCACGGCGACCGCACGGATACGCACCGCGCGGTCCTGAGCACGAACGACATCGACCAGGTCAGAGCGTCCAGAGGAGCGCAGGTCGGTGCCCTGCGATGTCTGCGCACTGGTGGCGAACAACAGCCCGGCGCAGGCCGCAACCAGCGGAACGATGGCAGCCCAGCCGACAAGCTTGCGGGGCGCACGAAAGTGGGGTCGTGGCAGCAACGGGGACCTCCTGCCTACAAGTGGGTGTGTTGAACCTCTACGCTAGGGCAAACACCTGCCTTACGTTGAACCATCCATTGAAGGAGCCATCCGGTGCCCGAGTCCAAGGGACGCGCGAAGCCCACGCATACCCCACCGCCCCAGCGCCGATCCAAGAAGAACATGGCCAACCCGCCGTGGTTCGTGCCGGTGATGCTTGGGCTGATGGTGGTAGGCCTGCTATGGGTTGTGACGTTCTACATCACCGCCACCGCCTTCCCGATCCCGAATATCAGCTACTGGAACCTCCTGATCGGCTTCGGGCTGATGATCAGCGGCTTCATGATGACCACACGCTGGCGCTGAGCGGCCTGACAAAAGCGATGCGGCATCGATGTCGTATCGCTCAATCATGCGACCGATTCGCAGATTGCCCGCGCTGAGCACGCTGCGCATCACATCTTCGGCGGCACCCTGCTTCTGACTCGGACCCCAGGACGGACGCCAGTTCGCTTTGGCTGTTAGTGCCGCAGGGGGACTACCTCGCATTCGTTCCTGGGCGATCTGAGCTATGCCCTTGAGAATCTCAGCTCCTGGCGGCTGCCGGAACTGGCGAAGGTCCCAGCACGGCGGAGTCCATGCTGGCGCGAAGTCACGGGCAGCCAGAATCGGTGAGCGCGCAGGGGCGGCGTCCGCCCGCTGACCACTGGTCACATCGTCGCTGAACTGAACGCCGCAGGGGCGAGATGGAGGCCGTGAGCCGCGCCGGATACCGCGTTTCTCCGCCGATCCTAACGCCGCGAGCGTCGGCATGGATGTGGATCTGATCATTGAGCTGATGGGCCGGAGATCCTGCAGGCGAGGCCCTCGCAAACCGAATCACCGCACCCCTGCGTGCCAGGGTTAGTGAAGGCCACCGCTCACCCAGGCGCACAACTTATCCACAGGCGTTATCCCCAATGGGGATAAATGACAACGGTGTAATTCGTGAGCTTCGACCTCAGGCGCCCAGACTCACGATGGAATGCAGCACCGAGTTGTCCACAAGTGCGTACTTGGCGGTTGCCGCCACCACGAGCAGCACAAGGACCGCGGCCAGTGCCGGCAGTTGGAGCCTGCGCCGGTTCTGTGTGGTGGTGGCGATGATCACCGCAGCCATTGCTATTCCGGTGAGGAAGCCGCCCACGTGGGCCTGCCAGGCGACGCCGGGCACGAAGCCTAGTGCTGCGTTGATCGCGAGCAAGACATACAAGCCGCTAGAGGACCGGCCGAGGTGGTGGTTGAGCACGAACAGTGCTCCGAAGAGCCCGAAGATCGCACCGGAGGCGCCAACCGTTGGTGTCCAGAAGACCGCACCGCTCGCAGGGTCAAGCTGTGGCGACGTCATCAAGAGATAACCCACCGATCCACCAATGGCGCTGACCAGGTAGAGGACTGCAAACCTGACCCGGCCGAGCATCGGCTCCATGTACTGACCAAGCACCCACAGGGCGTACATGTTGAACAGAATGTGCAGCGGCAGCCCCGCACTCGTGTCGTGCTCGAAGGCCGCAGTAAGGAACCGCCATGGCTGGGATCGGGCAGCCGGAGGCCAAAAATCCAGGGCGTCCGAGAACGACGGCGACGCCTTCTGCACCAGCCACACGGCAACACAGATGCCAATGATCGTCAGGGTGACGACAGGACGGCCACCCGGGGCGACCTTGGCCCCGAACTGCGTGCGCGGTGCACGGATGCTCTTCTGACCCTCGCGAACACACTCGACGCAGTGGATACCGACCGCGGCCGGCCGCTGGCACTCAGGGCAAGTCGGCCGACCGCAACGCTGGCAGCGCACATACGACACCCGATCGGGGTGCCGGGGGCAGACAGGCTCTGCCTCGTATGGCGAAGATTCGCTCATGCCGGTAATTCACCAATCCGCCAAGAACCGTTGCTCAAGAGGCGAGCTCAGCTTTCGTCGACGGTGACGGAGTTGATGACCACGGGTTCGATCGGCTTGTCGCCGCCGCCGGTGCGCACAGAGCCGATCTTGTCCACGACGTCGCGGCTGGGCTGGTCGGCAACTTCTCCAAAGATGGTGTGCTTGCCCTGAAGGTGTGGCGTCGGGCCGGTGGTGATGAAGAACTGCGAACCGTTGGTGCCCTTGCCTGCACGAGTGCCGGCGTTGGCCATAGCAAGGATGTAGGGCTTGCTGAAGTTCTTGTCAGGGCTGATCTCGTCATTGAACGCGTAGCCCGGACCGCCCATCCCGCTGCCCTGGGGACAACCACCCTGAATCATGAAGCCAGGGATGACGCGGTGGAAGGTCAGGCCGTCGTAGTAGGGCGTCGGGCTCGTCCGGCCGGCATCGTCCTTGTAGGTCAGGGTTCCTTTGGCGAGTCCGA
>PMJN01000408.1:1191-5641 GCA_003157445.1 Micrococcales bacterium | reverse complement strand
GCGACTCCTTCGCCCTGTTGATTCAGACCGAGCTTGATGTGCTCAGTCCCGATGTAGTTGTGATTGAGCTTGCGGGCTTCCTCTTGCGCAAGCACAACCACCCTGCGGGCTCGGTCGGTAAACCGTTCAAACATCGCTCAGCGCTCCTCGTATCGAGATACCTCGATGCTATCTGTGCGCAGCGGTCATCACCTAGGTCAGTCCTGAACCGATGCGTCATCGGAACAACGATGCCGTATGCCGGTCTGTTCCGCCCCCAGAGCTGCCTAGGCTCATGTTCGCCCTCGGCGTACCTGGGTCGCCTCTGGTGGCGACGGCTCAGCGGTGGCATAGTCAACAGCCGGCGGCACTGCGCCCGACCCGTTATGTGTCGGATTGCACCACCGACTCGTAACAATTCTGACAACCAAGGAGACCAACATGGCCACAACACGGACCGCCCGAGCTCACTGGGAAGGCTCACTGATGGAGGGGGCTGGTCAGGTCGCTCTTGAGTCCTCAGGGGTTGGGATGTTCGACGTCAGCTGGGCGTCGCGCGCGAACGAGGCGAACGGCAAGACCAGTCCTGAGGAGCTGTTAGGCGCAGCCCACGCGACCTGTTTCTCGATGGCCCTGACTAATGCCCTGTCTAAGTCAGGCACACCGCCAACGTCGATCGACACCTCCGCCGACGTCACCTTCCAGCCGGGCACGGGAATCACCGGGATCGTCCTGAGAGTGAGCGGCACAGTCCCCGGCATCACCGCCCAGGAGTTCGCCGATGCTGCTGAGGGTGCCAAGGGTGGCTGCCCGGTGAGTCAGGCGCTAGCGGCCACGCCGATCAGTCTTGAGGTCAAGAGCTTCTCCGGCTGAGCCGGCTACGGCTCAGCGGCCACGCTGGCAGCGTCCACACCAGAACAGGTTGCGTCCGGCGAGCAGTTGGGTGCGCACCGTGCGGCCACACACACGACACGGCTCGCCCGTGCGTCGGTAGAGGTAGAAGCGTCGCTCAAACCGGTTTCCGAGCCGAGCCCCGGTCACTGCAGCAGTGGTCGCGGCCGCAGACCCATCCGCCACCGCCGCCATCGCGTCGGCCACCTGGTCGTCCATAGTGACGATCTGGCCGAACGCCACGCCGAGCGGCATCAGTGACACCAGGTCATCCCAGATGGCTCGCCAAGTGGCGGGCAGGATCTGCCGACCGGGCCGGAACGGGTCGACGCGATGGCGGAACAACACCTCACACCGATACACGTTGCCGACCCCGGCCAGCACGGCCTGGTCCATCAGCAGTTCGGCAATCGATCTGGCGCTACGCGAGATCCGGTACAGCGCCAGATCCGGGTCGGCATCCTGCCGCAGCGGGTCGGGGCCGAGTCGGGCGCGAATCTGGTCGACCTTCTGGGGCGTGACTACCGCACACACGGTCGGACCGCGCAGATCCCCCACCCATGAGTCGTTCAGCAACCGGAGCCTGACCTGCCCCTCAACTGGGATGTGCCCGCCAGGATGAGCCATCACGGAGAACTTGCCGATGAGGCCAAGATGGACGTTCAGCCAGCGCTCTCCCTCGAACTCTGCGAAAAGGTGCTTGCCCCACGCCGAAGCGTCGACCAGCCTGAGTCCGTCCAGCAACGCAGCGCCGTCAGCGAATTTGCCCTGAGGACTGGAGACTGCAACGGCCGAAGCAGCGAATGCACCGTTGAGCCGTCCTGCAAGTGCGTGAATGGTGTGACCTTCGGGCATCGGTCAGCTTGCCTCGCCGCGGGCGGCCTTGGCCGCCTCGACGCTGCGCTGCAACGCGGACAGCAGATCAATCACTTCGCCCGAGCTGTCTTGGGGCGCCACGGGTACCTCCTGCACCTCGCCACCTGCGAGCTTGGACTTGACCAGCGACTCGATCGCATCCTGGTAGTCATCCTCGTAGTCGTCCGGGACGTAGTCCCCCGCCAGCGACTCGACCAGCATGTTGGCCATCGCCAGCTCAGCAGGCTTGGCCTCGGTGTTCCCACCGAGGCTTGCGAAGTCTGGTGAGCGAATCTCGTCCGGCCACAGCATGGTCTGCATCACAATGACATCCTCACGGACCCGCAGCACCGCGATGGTCACCCGGGTTCGCAGCGAGACTGTCACAACAGCCATCCGGTCGGCGGCCTTGAGCGCATCGCGCAACAATGCGTACGGCTTGGCCGCGGTCTTGTCCGGTTCTAGGTAGTACGATCTGTCGAGCAAGATCGGGTCGATCTGGTCAACCGGCACAAACTTCTCCACGGCGATCTCTCGACTGCTGCGAGTCGGCAGGTCTGCCAAGTCCTCATCGGTCAGCACGACCATCTGTCCATCTTCGGTCTCGTAGCCCTTGGCAATGTCGTCATAGGACACTTGCTTGCCGTCGATACTGCAGATGCGCTGGTACCGGATCCGACCTCCGTCCTCGCGGTGCACCTGGCGGAACTGCACGTCGTGGTTCTCCGTGGCCGAGTAGAGCCGCACTGGCACGTTGACCAGGCCGAAGGACACAGCGCCCTTCCAGATGGCACGCATAGTCAAATCATCCTCCCTGTTTGAGGGATTGTCATGGTGTCGCGGACCTGGCGTCCGATCCGTCACGATGGACCAATGCGCCCCATGCTGGCTAGTGCGGGAACCGTGATCCCCGGCGGTCCCGATTGGGTGCACGAAATCAAGTGGGACGGAATGCGCGTGTTGGTCGATGTTGCCGACGGCCGTCTGAGGCTGTCGTCGCGCAACGAGAATGACGTCACCTCAAGCTTTCCTGAGCTAAGTACCCTGGCTGGCCCGGGGATGCCGGACGACATGTTGCTCGATGGCGAGGTTGTGGCACTGGAGAGCGGAATCCCCTCGTTCGCGGCCCTCTCCGAGCGCATACACGTCAGCAACCTCAGGAGAGCGCGCCGCCTGTCGGTCTCCCGACCCATCACCTTCATGGTGTTCGACGTGCTGCGCCTCGATGGCATCGATCTCATCGACAGCCCGCTTGCCCAGCGGCGGACAACTCTGGAGGGCATGGGTGTAGCCGGCCCCCACGCTCAGGTGCCACCGACCTATGACGACGGTCTTGCGCTGCAGGCCGCCACGCTGGCGCAGGGCCTGGAAGGTGTCGTCAGCAAGAGGCTCTCATCCGTGTACAGCCCTGGACAGCGCAGCCCCGACTGGCTGAAGTTTCCCCATCGACCGTCCAGGTCGGTTGTGATCGGCGGCTGGCGGCCGGAGTCCAACAACAGCCGCCGACTGGGCGCAGTGCTGGTCGGCCGTCCGACGACCCATGGACTGGTGTACCTGGGTCGGGTCGGAAGCGGTTTGGCGGGCCATGAACAGGAACGTGTTCTCACGGAACTGCAGGGTCGCACCACGAGCGCCTCGCCCTTTGCCGAGGAGGTTCCGCCCATGGATGCACAGGGCACACAGTGGGTTCGACCGGAGGTGGTCATGGACGTGCGATCCTTGGGACTTTCGGCACAGGGCCGATTAAGGCAACCGGCATACCGTGGCCTTCGACCTGACCTGTCACCCGACGATGTCCACGACAAGGAGTGAGTCGCTTGCCAGACAGAACGA
The DNA here is from genome assembly GCA_003157445.1 of Micrococcales bacterium. Lineage (GTDB taxonomy): Bacteria > Actinomycetota > Actinomycetes > Actinomycetales > Dermatophilaceae > UBA4719. Next base: position 2,083 of record PMJN01000408.1, on the reverse strand, counting down.
CCGACCGGGTGTCCGTGATCGTTGATGGCCGTCGTCTCCAGCTAAGCAACCTGGACAAGGTCATGTACCCCGCAACCGAGACCACCAAGGGTGAGGTGCTCAACTACTACGCCAGGGCGGCCCGGTTCCTGCTGCCGCTCCTCGCCGACCGGCCGGTGACCCGGATCCGGTGGCCGCACGGCACAGGCGAACCGTCGTTCTTCGAGAAGAACCTGCCACAAGGAGCGCCGCCCTGGCTGCGCTCCGTCTCGATGCCCACCAGCGGCAAACGCTCGCCAAGCGGCGACGAGACGATCCGCTACCCCGTGGTGCACGACACCGCAGACCTGACGTACCTGATAAACCTCGCCTCGCTGGAGCTCCACGTCCCCCAATGGCGATTTGATGCAGATGGACGGCCGCACAATCCCGACCGGCTGGTAATCGACCTCGACCCAGGCAGCCCTGCCGGTCTGCACGAGTGCGCGCTGCTGGCTCTGATGGTACGAGAACGGCTCGAGGGCATCGGGCTCAGCACTGCCCCAGTCACCAGCGGCAGCAAGGGGATGCAACTGTATGCCGCACTGCCGGGCGAGCAGGATTCCGACACGATTCGAGACATCGCGCGAAAGATCGCCCAGGAACTGACCAAACTGCGACCCGAGTTGGTCGTGTGGAAGATGACGAAGTCCTTGCGCCCTGGCAGAGTGCTTCTGGACTGGAGCCAGAACATCGCCGCGAAGACAACGATCTCGCCCTACTCGTTACGCGGAAAGGACGCACCCCTGGTCGCCGCGCCACGCACATGGGCCGAAATTGAACGCGGGGCGGACAAATCAGACACCTTAAGGCAATTGGACCTGAACGACGTCCTGTCCCGGATGGCTGGAGAAGGCGACATCTTCGCTAGCGC
>PMJN01000408.1:376-1117 GCA_003157445.1 Micrococcales bacterium | reverse complement strand
GAGACTCCATCGAGGGAGAACGATACGGTCTCGACCGCTTCGGTGCCGTCGACGTCGTCAACCAGCATGTATTGAACCCGTTGTGCCATAAGAACTCCCGAATGAGGAACGTCTGCGAGCCGGTGACCGTGTTCACCAACTATTCATTACTCCACCATACGCGACGATTCTCACAATGCGGAATCCCGTTCGTCGATATTGTTGGATTGCCTCGCCGGAGAAGCCGAACGTTCTTGATCGGCTTCCCACTTGGAATGCGCCAGCCGCTCACTGCGGTCGCCTTCGAGCATTGCCTTGATGATCAGATAGAACAAGAAGGCGACGCCGGCGCTCGGCAACAGTGCNNCCCATCGGTGGCGCGCCATATTCCAGGGCGCGCAGGAAGTCCTCGTCAAGCTGCATCGCCTCAACGTCACCGGACGCGGCCCTCAGTGACTGCGCCGTAAGCCGATCCCGCTGGATCACCGGGTCAATCAACTCCGAGAAGGCCGTGCCACGTTCGGTACCGCCGATGATGAGGTCCCACGCCTCGATGAGCCTTGGGTCCTTGCGGTGCGGTCGGGCGAGAGGCTGCGCCGACGGCGGATAGTCGCAGACAAAAGTCGGTTGAAGCAGTGTCGGCTCGACGATCTCCCCGAATAGTTCAACCACCAGTTTCTCGGCGTCCCATTCAGGCTGAACCTGCACATTGCAGCGGGTGGCTATCGCCCGCAGGCTCTGCGCATCCGTCTCTGGCGTGAC
>PMJN01000408.1:0-311 GCA_003157445.1 Micrococcales bacterium | reverse complement strand
AACACCTTCTCCACGCCGCCGACAACGGCCCGTTTGAGATACAGCTCAAGGGCAATACGCAGAGACATATTGATGTCGAAGGCGTTGAGGTGGGTAGGAAAGGGGCGGGCCGCAGCGCCACCGTGAACAAGCTGAAGTACCGGAGTCTCGATCTCGATGAAGTCGCGGTCATGAAGAGTGTCGCGTATCGCACGAATAATGGCCGCGCGGTCCCGGACCATGTCGCGCGCCTGCTGGCGCACGATCAGGTCAACGTAGCGCTGGCGCACCCGAGTCTCCTCAGACAGCGGACTGTGCATGGTCGGGAGGGG
>PMJN01000130.1 GCA_003157445.1 Micrococcales bacterium | reverse complement strand
TTGATGGACTACATGCGCCGCGACGACGCGCAACGACGCAAGGCCGCCGACGAACTGACAGCTCTGACCCAGGACATGGGTATTGACGAATGACCTTTGTCGTCATCTACGACGCAAACGTGTTGTATCCCTCCACCCTGCGCGATGTCCTGATCCGACTTGCACAGACAGGGCTGGTCCAGGCGAAATGGACCGAGACGATCCTGGATGAGACTTTCAGGTCCCTGCGCGCCAACCGACCGGACCTGGACGAAACCCGACTGCAACGCACCCGGACCCTGATGAACCTCGCCGTTCGCGACGCGGTCGTCACGGCCTACGAACCGCTCATCGACTCCCTCCACCTGCCCGACCTCGACGACCGACACGTTCTCGCCGCCGCGATCCGGGCACGGGCCCAGATCATCGTCACTTTCAACCTGAGCGATTTTTCCACTGAGGTATTGGCCGACTGGGACGTCGAGGCCAAACACCCCGACGACTTCCTGGTCGACCAGTTCCACCTGGACGCGATCAGCGTGCACAAGGCCATCCAAGCCGTTGCCGACTCCTGGCAGAAGCCGCCGGGCACTGTCGACGACGTACTGGACCGCCTGGACCGTGCCGGACTCCCTCAGACCGCAGCCGTCCTGCGCAGATAGCAATCCGGCATCAGGAAAGCCTGATGGCCGTCCCCCGGTAGGCGAGCCTGCGAGTCATGACCCACGCCCCGCCGAACGCGGCTACTTCGGACATTTGCGCTGCTCAGAGCCCTGGAGACACTCCAACTAGGCCGGGACCCAGATGTCGAAGGTGTGTGTCCCTGGTGGGCAAGTCCCCCTCCAGACACTTGTCTTGATATCAAGATACCTCGCTGAGCAGCGGAAACGCGGTTCCGGAGCGTGGCGTACTTAGCGGTCATGCCGTTCACAGACCGACCCGCCGCAAGCGGCCGACAACTGACCAGCATCTTCGAACGAAGAGCCGGAGCTCCAGCTCCAGCGACCGCCCCCGTCTGCCAGATCAGTGTTGTGTCGACGCCGTCTGAAGCAACTGCGTACTGCCCGAGAACCCAAGGGCCACCTTTGGCCTGGGCCTCGTCGCCGATTCGCAGGTCCGCCGAGGAGGCACCTCGTTGGTCCGCGCGGGCTGCTGAACAGCGGACGGATGCGTGGCTCGCGTCCCGGACGTACTGCGCCATCCCGGCGCGGACGCTCTCGTAGCTCTTCGTGAACCACGGGTCCGTGACGAACATGTCGCCCAGAGTGCAGTGCGGCTCCGGGGTGATGCCGTAGCCACCACCTCTGGATGTGCAGGCCGTGCTGCTCCGCGACGTCCATGGTCTCTCCCCACGCGCCGGGCCAGCCGCGGAAGCCGGTATGTTGAGCTCGGCGCCGTATGGCATTGCGCCTGGTCACTTCTGACCACACAGGAAGGCGCCAGTGTCCATCAGTCTGCCGCACTGGTTCGTCGAGGTCGTCGATCTCCTGGGTTTCCTGTGGCCTGAGATCGACGAGGACCAGCTGGTCGAGGCCGGCCGCCATCTGCGCGAGTACGCCGAGCACTCATCCGGGGCGATGGCAGCTCATGGCCGGCAGATCGCCGACCTCGGGCAGCAGTACGAGGGCCAGTCGTATGCCTCGTTGGCGGGAGCCTGGTCGAGCCAGAGCCACGCCAACATGGAGAGCCTGATCCAGGGATGTCACCTGATGGCCGGCGGCATGGACCTGGCAGCTGACGGGGTCGTCGCCATGAAGGGCAAGGTCCTGGTTCAGCTGGGCATCGCCGCGGCCGAGGTCGTCGCCGTCCAGGCCGCAGCTGTTGCGACCGTCGGTGCGGCGGAGGCAGCGATGCCGGCCCTGATAGCGGTGCAGAACCGGATCCTGAACGGCATCCTGAACGAGTTCGCCGCTGAAGTCGTCGTCAAGCTGGTCGGCGGGACCATTGGCCCACTCACAGAACAGGTCGAGCGCGCGGTGAACAAGCTCGTGTACGACGAGATCTCCGGGCAGGCCGCGATGAGCAACACCCTGAAGGTCGACCCGGCCGCCCTCCGAGACCAGGCCGCTCAGATCACCGCACGCGCCGAGGAGTCCCAGCGCGCGGGGTGGGACCTCTCCCGCAAGCTCGACAACCTGCAGTTCCTGACGGCAGGCTGATTGTGGGCCGCCTCGAACACGACCTGGTCAGGCCGATCCTGAAGATGTTCGACGAAGTCATCCCCAAGCTGACCAAAGGTATGGCGCAGGGACAAGCCCGCTACGCCAGACACCTTGAAGACGCGGCGGAAGCGTTCGAGCGAACCGACAAGAGCCACATCTCCCCCGACCACCACCCTGACCCGCCATCCCGCATGCCGTCGCGAGAGGTCACCGGGCCGCATCTCGATGCCCATGGCGACACCGTTCGGCGCCGCTGGACACCGGCCGATGAAGCGGGCCCTCTGAGCGAGGGGTACCCCGCCAACACCTTCCGCAGCGGGACCTACGACGAGGTGGTGCTTGCGCAGGACACCCGCATGTACCGCGTGGTCACCCCCGACGGCAAACCCAACGGTGGTTTCTGGACCCGCGAGAAACCCACCGGCCCACTGCAGTCCCAGCTCGACTCCGCGCTGCTCCCCGAATGGAAGATCAACCGCTACGGCGACAAGATGAGAGTGACTGAACCGCAGGCAACCCACTATGTGGAGTCAGTCATCCCGAAGGGAACCGTTGTCTATGAAGGCGCTGCAGGCCCGCAGACCGGCACGGCATTCCCCGAGAGCACCCTGGTCGGAGGCGGGCACCAGGTCTATGTCAAAGACGTGCCCGCCCAATGGGTGGTCACCAGCCTGCTTAGGCTGGCGCCATGAGTAAACCGGTGTTGGTGCGGGACGGCGACCATCTCGAGATAGGCGCCGGGCAGACTGCCTACGTGTGGGCAGGCGGCATGGTGGTGGCTCATGGCGGTCAGGTGACCGTCGGTGCCGGGGGTGTGTGCCTATCAGATGGTGACACCGATGTGAACCTCGTCTGTGACGGTGTCCGGATAATGCTGCCCGATATCCCAGCACCTGTCGCGGTCATGAGACAGGGCAGGCTGAACGCTGAGACAGGTTCGGCCTACGTCGCGGCCGGCTGCACGTACGCTGCCACAGGCACGGTGCACATCATTGAAGCGCCAGGTGCTTCAGGCAGTGTCTCCGAAGGCCGGCTGGTGCAGTTCTCGCGCATCACCAACGAGATCCTTGATGAGGTCTGGTCCGAGACCTACAAACAGTGGAACCAACGCGACGCGTCGGGACAACCGACACGGCGGTCCGAGATGGCGGCTGAGCCTGGCCCTGACGCCGCGGCCTGGCTCGCGCCGCTGGTCGAGGGACTGCTTCGTCGCGGGGCCACTCCACTTGCGACCGAGACCCGCCGCTCACGAACAGCCCTGCGGGTGAGCACTCCCGACCCGATGGCCAGCGCGAAAGCCCTCTACGCGGACCTCGCGGTTCCCCCGACGGTGATGCTCCACGCGTACTACACGGCCCCACCGCCATTCGTGGTCGCCCTCGAAACCAACCACGATACCTACGTCGAGCTGGTCGCCAGCAGGCCCATCCCGATCCCGCGGCCGCTTCCCGGACTCATGGAGTGGGTATGAGCGAACACTTCCCCGCCAACGAGCTCGAAGAGGGACTGGTCTCCGCCTCCGAGGGCCGGCGCACCGTCGAGTCCTGGCTCACCGACCTGGCCCAGGCAGAGGTGTGGGTCCCCCTGGAGCAGTCCGACGATGCCGGTGGCACGATGCGGACGGTCACCATGGACGCCAAGCCGTACGTCCCCGTCTTCACCTCCCGACACCAGCTCGAGAGCACGTTTGGCGAGGCGCCGATGGTCAATCCCCCCATGAACGAGTTCGTCACCTACCTCCCGGCAGATGTGGGAGTGGCCATCAACCCCGGCGGGGACCTGGGCCTGCCCCTGGAATCGGCTGCAGTTCAGATGCTTCAAGGCCAGCGACGCACCGTCAAAGCCGACACGTCAGTGTTGCTGGGCGACCCCGCCGTCGAGCCGGTGGACTTCCTGGCCCGGGTGTCCGACCTGCTGAACGACATCGCCGGGGTCAAGGCTGCCCGACGCTGCTGGGCAGTCGTCGGATCCCAGCAGCCGGGGCTGGTCCTGTCAGTAGACCTCATACAGTCTGACGACCAGCAACGACAAGAGGTCATGAAGGCCGTCGCGAAGGCCGTCGAGAACACGGCACTGGACTACAACGTTGACGTGGTCTTCGACGCGGACACCGGCGAGTTCACCAGCTGGATGCTGGCCAACAGCAACCCGTTCTTCACCGGCTTCACCCTCTAGACGGTATGCCGTTGCTGGCAGGGCCCTCTGGTAACCGCTGCCTCCGACCGCTGGATACGAACATATGGGCAGGAAACCGACTGTAAAGCACACGATTGCCGTCCTGTCCTGCGCCGCAGTTTTGGCCGCGAGCCTGACGGCATGCGGCGGGTCAGACGCCAAGGCCACGCTGCCGGCCTCCACCGGCGGTTCGAGCCCCTCGGCGACCACCACCAGCCCGCCGACCACGGCCGCCCCCAGCGCCAGCGCAAGCGGACCTGTCGTCCTGGCCCCACACACGACATACACGTATGGCGGACTGAAAGTCATCGTGAATTCGCCGGCCAACATTCCGAAAGCATCCCGCACCAGCATGATCTTGTCCTCTGACTTTCTCCAGGGAATGGGCCGGACCATTGGACAGAACAAGCTCGACCCCTGCCTGGCTGACCTGGCGTCAGCGGACGTCGTGAATTACCTCGAGGGCTCTGTTACCCCGGGCGTGGTGAGGACGATCGGCACGTTGGTGTTCACGATCAGCAACATCCAGGCACGCGGCTCCTACTCCACGCGTGCGGCCTTTGCGTCAATCAGTCGAAGCTCATCCAGGTCCGCAGGGACGGCTCTCACTTCATTGGCGTCGACACCAAGAAGTACCCCACAATCCGGATGACGGTGGACATCTCTCACGGGACGACAAGCTCCCAGGTGACGCGATTGACCACGGCTGTCGGGACCTGCTGATGCAAACCAGAGTTCGGCGTGGGATGTGCCGTCACCGTCAGCCCGGTGGACGCAAGCACGAAGTTCAGCTTCGATCTCGGCTGCGTGATGACGACGACACCAGCACCCGAGCACGTCTACAGTGCCAAAACCGTCGAGCAATGGGTGCTCTACCAGCCTTCCGGTGAAGTCCTGACCATCCGTAGCGATGGCATGTACAGCCTGGAGCCAGGCGGCACGACGTCTGCCGACGCCCGATGGACACCACTGCCGCGCCCGGCGTAAACGCCTTGCGGCACGTCCGCAATTGCCTCGACGGGCGCGCATCTTTCCTCGGTGAGGGATCGACCTACGGAGGCCCCTCCTGTTCGGAAACGTCGCGGGCTACTGCACACACGCCGAGCACGGCTCCACCCTCGTCGCGGTAGACCGATGCGTTGAATAGCACGTCGGTGCGGGCGCCGTCCTTTTGGCGCAGGGTCAACGGATAGTTGGTGACCGACCCCTGCGTGAACGCCCGCTCGAGGCATTCGTGGGCCTGTTCGGGGTCGGTGAAGTAGTGCGAGAACTCGGTCCCGATCAGCTTGTGACGTGGCACACCGGTGGCCTTGACTGCGGCCTCGTTGACGTCGTTGATTACATCTTCGGAGCCAATCGTCACCATCGGGTCCAGGCCCGCCTCGATCAGGGCCCGGGCGCAGCGGGCTGCATGCCTGAGCTCGGTGAGGTCGCGGTAGACCTCGGAGGCACCGGTAACCGCACCGTGTTCGTCAGGAATTGGGGAGATGGTCAGGGCGACCGGGAAAAGGATGCCGTTCTTTCGGACCCGGACGGTCTCAAAGTTGTCGACCGGTCGGCCGGCGCTGACCTCAGCCAGGATCGAGATCCTCTCGGCGCCCCGTTCTTGCGGAACGAGCAGGTCGACGTGCTGGCCGACAATCTCCGCTTTCGGGTAGCCGAACATCTTTTCGGCGGCCGGGTTCCAGCTTGTGATGATGCCGCCGATGGTCCTGCCGGCGATCGCGTCGTCCGAGCTCTCGACAATCGCCGCCAGGGCCTGGGCGATCGCCAGCGCACCCTTCTGCTCGCTCAGATCGCGGTAGATCACCGAGACGCCGACGACTGTGCCGTCGTCGTGGATCGGTGACATGGTGAGCGAGACTGGAAACACCACTCCGTTCTTGCGCACCCGCTTGGTCTCAAAGCTCTTGACATGCTCGCCGGCGGTGATTTTGGCCTGGACGGGATCGCTTTCGGTCGTTCGATCCTCGGGAGTCAGGAACTGGGCGGGCTCACCGATGATCTCCGCGCTTGAGTAGCCGAACATCCGCTCCGCCGCGTCGGTGCTTCGAGCATGCGCGCTCCCACGGGGACGTGCGTTGGTCTCATACGACGTCACGACGTTGTACTTCGAGGCGGAGAAGGACGACGACTACGCAAGGTCGGGTCCTCCAAGGAGCGTCGGGTCGACCCGCAGGTCGTGGTGGGTCTGCTCGTCGACCGGGGCGGGTTCCCCCTCGATATCGGCTGCTTTGCGGGCAACAAGGCCGAGACGGCCACGATCATCCCCATCCTCCAGGCGTGCCAGTCCCGCCACCAGCTCGCGGACATGGTCGTGGTCGCCGACGCCGGGATGCTGTCAGCGACGAACCTGCGCGAGCTCGACCAAGCCCGGCTGCGGTTCATCGTCGGCTCGCGGGTAACGAAGGCCTCGGCTGACCTGGCGTCCCATTTCCGTTGGCACGGTCACGCGTTCAGTGACGGACAGCTGATCGACACCATAACTCCCAAGACCGGTCACACCATCCAGAACAGTCCGCCGTTGCAGGAGAACCGGGCCAAGGCCGTCGTCGCCGGCGAGAAGGCCGCCGGCATGCCCCGGTTCGTCAAGACCAGCAACGCGCACGGACCCTGGACGAGGCGTCCCTGGCCCGGGCCCGACGGTTGGTCGGGCTCAAGGGGCCGCTGAGTCCTTCCACTCGAGCACCCAGACCCTGCTGCACGGTCCGTTCAATCTGCCGGCGAAGGACCTGCAAGACATCCTGCTGTTGACATCCCACTCACGACGATGCTTTCGTGGTCAGGGTGACCTTACTAAGGTCACCCTGAGATGCAGGTTGCCGGGAGTTCCCTGGCGCCACCTACAACCAGGAGTTGATGAAAATGCCTGAGTTCATGGACATCCACCGCGGAATGGTCGGCATCACCGCCGAAGGTCTGAAGGAGGCTCACACCGCCGACCTTGCCATCCAGGGCGAAGAGGGGGTCAACTTCAAGCAGGCTTGGGCGGACCCTGAAAGCGGGCTGGTCTACTGCCTGTCCGAGGCCGACTCAACCGATGCGGTCCAGCGTATTCATGAGAGGGCCGGCCACCCGTTCGACGAGATCCATCCCGTGCCGCTGAAGGTGTGACGACACGGTTTCTGCCCCTTCCCAATGACGCCGTTGAGGTACGTGGTCTCCGCGACAACGTTGTGGAGGATGTGTGGCCGAAGACGACGGCTGAGTCGATTCCGTTTGGTCGGCATTGGATCGGGAGCCGAGCGGGCCAACGGCGGGCGGTCGCTCAGATCAGACGCTGGTGGCAACAGTGTTGAAATCTGTGCATATCCAGGCGTTACGGTCAACCAAGGTCGCCTGGCCCAAGCAACGAACTGCAGTCAACCCAGCATCAGTCAGTCGCCCGGCGAAACCACCAGTGTCCTGGGCCTCTAGGTTCCCCAGTTCTTAGCTGGCCCGGCCCCTCCAAACCCAACAGAGGGCATCTGGACATGATGACCCGGACCACCGCAGTGGCGGACGGCACATCACCCTGCATGGCCTTCTGCAACATGGCCAATTGCAGGCTGTCCAGCCTCTTGACCTCCAGGTTGCGAAGCTCGCCCACAGCCTCCAGCGTCTGGGCTCTCTCGTCGGTCAGCCGGTCCACCCCGATCCCTGGTGATCATTACGTGCACCGGCCTGGTCACCACGAATTGGTCTTGTATCAGCATGACAGCACTCATCCCACCCCAGCACGAAGAGATCAGAACAAGGGAGCGCATCATGAAATCGACTTACCGGATTCTTGCCTACGTCATTGCTGGTCTGGTTGTTGTTCAGGCAGCACTGATTGTCTACTCGTTCAGTGCTCTCGACAAGTACATCAGTGACGGGGCAACCATCACCCCGGCGATCTGGAACGATACCAATGCGTCCTTCCCCGGCACGATTGGATTCGCTCTTCACTGGTTCGACGGCGTCATGTTCATACCGGTGGTGACGCTGATACTGGTGGTCGTGTCGTTCTTCGCCAAGATCCCCGGTGGAGTCAAGTGGGCGCTGTCCATCCTGGGGCTGCTGATACTCCAGATCGTGCTCGGTTTCGTGGCTCGCGCTGTGCCGGGAATCAGCTGGCTCCACGGAGTCAACGCCTTTGTCATGTTCGTCGTAGCAGTACTGGCCGGTCGTCGTGTCCCTCAGGCACAATCGGATACCACTGTCACCGTTGCCACCTGATAATGACCCACTTGCGAGCCGCCTAGAACGGGTCGGCTGTGGACCAGGTCAGCGAACCTTTAGCCAGGTGCTCAGCAATCGCCTGGCCACGCACCTGGATGGACGCCTGCTCGCGGCGTCGGCCAAGGTCCGACCAGGATCAGTCGCAGGTCGACGCCACAAGGGCGCGCGCGCCGCGGGCGAGCGTTGGTCCTCGGTGGTGGCGGATCGGCAGGCAATATGTGGCTGATCGGCGTCATCGCCGGTCTATTTGAGGCCGGGTTGGATCTGACCGGCGCCGACCTGTTCATCGGGACGTCGGCCGGATCGACCGCGCGGCCAGGTAAGCAGCGGTATCCAGCCGACCGAACTGCTTGCCGACATCCCTGGCGCTGCGCCCCAGCCACGGACTGCTCCGGTGGGATCCGACGGTGGACGCGTTCCAATTGGGCCGGCGGCGAACCATATGGAGAAACCGAGCGCAGTAATCGGTGCCGCGCAGGATGCGGGCGACATAGGCCGCAGGATGGGAGCGGCGGCGCTCGAGACGGACGCGGCGTCGCACAGTTCTGCGCAAACGCAGTGGCGCGCTACCGTCGCCGCTCGGCTGCCCAGTCGGCTCTGGCCGCAACGGCGGATGCTCATCCCGGCGGTCAATGCCCATACCGGTGAACCGGTCGTGTTCGACCGCCACAGCGGAGTCGACCTGGTGGACGCCGTCGCCGCCAGCACTGCCAATGGCTGCGGTGTCCCTCCGTACAGCATCGGCGACAGCCGATACATCGACGGCGGCTACCGAAGAAGCGAGAATGCCGATCTGGCAGCCGGATACGCACGGGTGCTGGTGCTGTCACCATTCGGCGGCAGATCACGGCCTCCGCTGGACTGGGGCATGCATCTCGGGGCGCAGGTCGACGAACTTCGCGCACGCGGCACCAGGGTCGAAACGATCTTCCCGGATAGCAACTCCCGCGACGCATTCGGAGTCAATGTGATGGACCCGTCAACGCGTCCGCCCGCCGATCGAGCCGGTTACAACCAAGGCACAGCCCTTGCCGGGCAGCTCACCGGATTCTGGCGCTGACGCATACGAGACCGGCTCAGACCACTCGTAGCGCGTGTGCGAGCTTCCGCCACCTTGCTCGTTCTGCGTCTTGCGCCGCCTATCGCCCACCGTGGGGCAGGGATCACAGCGCGCAGATGGACGTGGGGTGGATCGGGTGGGGCCGAGCCCTGTTTCCGCAATGTCTCGCCGCCTTTACCCGCTTGGGCACGCGTTCACAATCGTCACGCTCTCGACGGCGTTCATAAGCGGCTGACCGTCTACTGCTAGGCGATCGCCGTCGGTGACAAGTCGCCCGCAGTACGCGACTCCGTGGACGACCGTGACCACAAGCGGCGGGTCGGGTGGTGTCCTTATCCATTTGAACGGGATGAGGTTCGTGCATCGATCGCGGGCATCGCTTTCTCATCTTGTTCGATCCGTTGGGGCAGGGATGAAGGGCGACCCATCACTGGGCACGCGGTTGCGGACGGCGCCGGAAACGCTGACCTCGAATCCGCATTCTTCCCCGGGAACCTGCCCTTCATAGAACAGAGGTGATTACCCCATCGGGGTGGCCGCGGCCAGATAGGTCCGCCAACTGCCAAAGCTGGTGATGTCACGGCCGGCGTCAGATCCATCGGTAGTACAGACGAACCCGAGCACTTGAGTTCCGTCGGCCAGGTCCATGGGTCCGACCGCCAGCGGCGGCATGACCGAGGCTAGAAGCCCGACCATCCCTGAGGCAGGCAGTCGCCAGACTTCGACTTCGATCCCATCGCCCGTCTCGCCTTGGGCACCCATCCGCCGGGTGAGCCCCGGCCGGGGTATCGGGCCGGGGATCTCGAACATCCGATAGCTGGCATCGGTACGAGCACTGTAGGCCAGGCGGCCTCCGAGGCGGAGCAGATCGGGGTTCAGTGGCTGACCGCTCAAGTGAGCCCCAGCCACGGCGAGGAGCACGGTGTCGTCCATGGCCGTCTGTTGGGATGGCACGGTTGGCGAGGTGGGTGCTTCGCCGCACCAGCGCAAGGCAAGGTCCAGCAGTTTCCAGTCGCCAAAGGCCGGTGCCAATAGCTGCACCCCGAACGGCAGCCCGTCGGAGCGCATACCGGCCGGCACCGCGACCGCACACAGGTCCAGCAGGTTGGTCATGTTGGTGAAGCGACCGAGCTTGCTGTTGACCCCGACCGGGTCGGCGGCCACTTCCGCCAGAGTTGGGTGGGTAGGGGTGACCGGCAGCAGCAGAGCGTCGAGCAGGTCCCAGGTCGGCTCGCTCTGCCGTCGAAGATCGGCGAGCTGGTACATGCCGGCAAAGGTTTCGATGGCCGTCATGGACTCTGCTTCCGAGACGATGGCCCGCACCGTGGGATCGATGTGTGCGCCGCCGGTGAGCAGATGCCCGAATGCGCAGGCCCGCTCGGCCAGCCATGGCCCCGCATAGAGCAGTTGGGCGGCTTGCAGCAATGGCCGGACATCGACCGTGATCACCGTGGCGAGGGTTGCCGCGTGGGCGATGGCCCGCTCCCAAGCCTGCTGGTGCAACGGATCCAGCGCGAGGTCCACGTCGGGAACTCCGATGACAGGGCGGTGCCGTGTTGAGGTCAGCCGCCGCAACGGCGCTGGGCGCGAGTAGGGATCGGCGGGGTCGAAGCCCACCATCGCNNGGCCGGCACGCGGCCGCTTCCTGCCGTGTCGGTACCCAAAGCGAAGGGAACAATGCCCGTGGCCACGGCGACCGCGCTTCCGGAGGAAGACCCACCACTGATGTGGTCGGAGGAGAATACGCAGTGGCATGCGCCGTATGGCGACCGCGTCCCGACCAGTCCTGTGGCGTACTGGTCCAGG
>PMJN01000135.1 GCA_003157445.1 Micrococcales bacterium | reverse complement strand
GCTGAAGCCTTCGTAGTACTCCTGCATCTCGGTGGGCGACAGCGCCACCGGCTGCAGGTACACCCCATCTTCACTGAAGGGCTCCGGGGCCGGTCCGGGCTCGCCGGCCCAGCCCACCCATGCGGCATCGCGGCCTTGCATGACTGACTCCATGGCAGTCACAAGACCGCCCGGACTACGTCGCCAACTGCTCTCGCCGCTGTCCTCGACCACGCGATCAAGGGGGAGGCGGTTTGCTGCAACTACGAGGTCAAACGTCGGTCTAGCGACGGCCACGCTCTATCAGCTCCTCATCGGGGAATTGGGGTCAGCCTACGGGCAGTTGGGATGTTTCGGCCTTTTGTCCGACATCCGCTGGCGAGAGACCTAGAGCAGGGACTACGGTCAAGCCATGCGCATCTCAGACATAATTCGCCGAAAAGGCGACGGGGTGGTGACCATCCGCTCCGACGCCACGGTCCTGGAGCTCCTGGAGATCCTTGAGAAGCACCGTATCGGTGCGGTCGTGGTCAGTGACGATGGCTTAACCGTCACAGGCATCGTCAGCGAGCGTGATGTGGTGCGCCACCTTCACACCGACGGCGTTGGAGTGCTGGACAAGACTGTTGCCATGATCATGACCAAAGATGTGCAGACCTGTACCCCCCAGGACGGCATCGAGGATCTGGCCCGGGTGATGACAGAGCATCGCGTCCGCCACATCCCGGTCGTCGTGGACGGCAAGGTGGTGGGCATCGTCAGCATCGGCGACATCGTCAAGGGGCGTATCGACGAGTTGCAGACAGAACGTGACCATCTGGTTGGCTACATCCAGCAGTAAGGCATCGCGCTGGGCTCGCCTCCGCTTAAAAATCACTTCTACCGCCTAGCGTTGGGGGTATGACGGCGGGTTTGAAGCGTGAAGATGAGGCAGGCTCAATAGTGCTGGGTCCTGGGCAGCGAATCGGTCCCTATCGACTCATCCAGCCACTTGGCGAGGGTGGCATGGGCGTCGTGCACCTTGCGCTCGACCCGAGCGGGCGAGCGGTGGCCATCAAGGTCCTGCGTGAGCACATCGCCCACGACAGTGAGGCTCGCGACCGGCTGAGGCGCGAGGTCGAGACTCTTACCTTGGTGCGGGACCCTCGGGTGGCAGCTGTTCTGGACGCCGACACCGAAGGGCCTCGGCCCTACATCGTGACCAGGTACATCCCTGGTCCTGCTTTGGATGTGGTCGTATCCAAAAGCGGACCACTGCAGGGCGACGCCTTGCTGCGGCTGGGGCGCGGGCTTTTGGATGCGCTCAATGCCATCCATGGCGCGGGAGTCATCCACCGAGACCTCAAGCCCGCCAATGTCATACTCCTTGATGGCGATCCGGTCATTATCGACTTCGGGATCGCGCACGTCGCCGACGACATCCGGTTGACGATGACCGGGTTGGTGATGGGGACGCCGGGCTACCTGTCTCCTGAGGTCGTCGAAGGTGCGCCGGTCACCGAGGCGACGGACTGGTGGGGATGGGCTGCCACACTCGCGTTTGCCGCATCCGGTGTGCCGCCGTTTGGGCGGGGGCCGATGGACGTGGTCCTGGACAAGGTGCGGCGCGGACAGGCGGACCTGTCGGGCGTGGACCAAAGACTTGTACCGCTGTTGAAGGCGGCACTGTCGCCGATTCCCGCCCAGCGGCCATCGGCCGAAGAGGTTGTCAGGGCGCTAGACGGCTATGCCGTGGGCGCGCCTGAGACGCTCGCGATTCCGGTGGCCGGCCTCTCGCCTACCTGGGAGTTCCCCGCGATGTCCTCCGTGCCGACCTTGGAGCAGACGCTTGGCGGTGTCCAGGGGCAGGACCGGCTTCGGGACGACATGTTCGGTCCGGCGAGAAAGCTGGCCCCGGGGGCGGCCCGGCAGGATGGGCCCATTCAACCTAGTCCCCGCATCGTAGGGGGCTCTCGCCTCGGGACGGTGCTAGCGCTGCTGGTGGGGGTGCTCGGTGTCGCGACGATCTGGCCCATGGCCGCAGTCGGACTGGTCTTCCTGTGGGCTTTGCTGGCCCGCTTCGCGGACCGTTCGATCACCTCGCTGGTGATGCGACGCCACGATCGCGGACTGCGGCGCAGCGACATCCCGCTGGCGATCGCGGCCAGCCCGTGGCACGCAGTCCTCGCTGTTGGAACAACGCTGCTCAACCTGTTCATTCCTGCGGTTGTCACAGTCGGTGCGGCCTTCGTCCTTGCGCTGGCGTCCGCGGCCGCAACCGGTGGTGTCCCTCAGCCGGATCGGTCCCTACCGCTGGTCGGAGCCGGCCTCCTAGGTCTGCTGATGTGCTGGTGGGGGCCCGGCGGCGTAAGCCTGCAGCGCGGCTCCCGCAGTCTGCTGCGCGCCATGGCCCCTGGCAAAGCGGCTACTGACTTCGTGGTGGCAACTTTCATCTTGTTAGGGGTGGGGCTCGGGGCCTGGGCCTGGGTGCGAAACGGACAACCGGACTGGTGGCCCTGGTCTGTGGTGCACTTCCAGGCTTTCTCGCGTTCTTTCTGGTGACGCGCTCACCCGTGCCGTGCGGGAGGGCCGCCCCATGTGCTTTCTCGCCGCACCCCTATCCTTTCCTGAGCAAGCCGGAGTGGCTTAATGGCAAAGCAACCGCCTTGTAAGCGGTAGATTGCGGGTTCGATTCCCGCCTCCGGCTCGAAGATCAAGACGGCCGTAGTCCGGCCCGTCAGCGAAGTGAAGAGACGGTAGAGATGGCCAAGATCGAGGACTATGCCATTGTCGGGGACCTGCATACCGCTGCCCTGATCGGCACCGATGGCTCCATTGACTGGCTGTGCCTGCCGCACTTTGACTCCCCTGCGTGCTTTGCTGCCCTGCTCGACTCACCCGAGGCTGGTCGTTGGCTGCTCGCCCCAGCCTCGGGAGGAGCCTGCACGACGCGGCGTTACCGGCCTGGGACCCTGATTCTCGAGACAGAGTGGGAAACAGCGGAAGGGCGCGTCCGTGTCACGGACTTCATGCCCCCGCGCGATGAGGTTGTGGACATCGTCCGGATCGTCGAAGGACTGCGCGGGTCCGTACGTATGCATGGTGAGTTGGCTCTGCGGTTCGACTACGGCCAGGTCGTGCCGTGGGTGCGCCGGGACAAACAAGGAATCCGGGCTGTGGCCGGTCCGGACGCGGCCTACCTGGCCACTCGGGCCCCCGTGCGCGGCGAAGACATGCACACCGTCAGCGACTTCACGGTACGCGCAGGGGACCGGATGCCCTTCGTGCTGACATGGACGCCCAGCCACCTGCCGCGCCCCAGGGCCGTCAACCCCGAAACTGCGCTGCACGACACCGACGAGTTCTGGACCGAATGGTCCGGGCGGAGCCAGGCCGCAGGTCCGTACAAGGACGCGATCCAACGCTCGCTGATCACCTTGAAGGCCTTGACGTACGCACCCACCGGCGGCATTGTCGCCGCGGCGACGACCTCCTTGCCCGAGCAGATCGGCGGCCCACGGAACTGGGACTACCGGTTTTGCTGGCTCCGGGACGCGACCCTGACGCTGCAGTCACTGCTGGCCGTCGGGTACACGGACGAGGCCGCGGCCTGGCGGGAATGGCTGCTGCGTGCCGTGGCCGGAGACCCGGCAGAACTACAGATCATGTATGGGATCACGGGCAAACGTCGTTTGCCCGAAACCGAGCTGCCCTGGCTGGCAGGCTATGAGGGCTCCTCACCTGTGCGAACCGGCAACGCCGCCGCCGGCCAGCTCCAGCTCGACGTCTGGGGCGAGGTCCTGGACGGTCTCTCGCTCACTCGCAATGCCGTCCTGAGGGCAACCGACGACTCCTGGGACTTACAGATCGCTCTCATGGAGCACCTCGAAGGGGCCTGGGACCAGCCGGATAACGGGTTGTGGGAAATGCGAGGACAGCGGCGGCACTTTACCCACTCGAAGGTGATGGCCTGGGTGGCAGCCGACCGGATGGTCGCTGGAGTGCGTGCCTCCGGGCTCCCCGGCCCCGCCGACCGTTGGGCCGCTCTGGCCGCAACGATCCACGCGGAGGTGATGACCCACGGGTTCAACACCGAGATGAACAGCTTCGTTCAGTCCTATGGCGGCACCGCCCTTGACGCGAGCTTGTTGCTGATCCCAAGAGTCGGTTTCCTGCCGCCCGACGACGATCGCGTCATCGGCACTATCGAAGCCATCCAGCGAGACCTCACCCAGGATGGCTTCGTGCTGCGGTACCAGTCGCAGGGCAGCGATGACGGGATGCCGGGTGGTGAAGGCGTCTTCCTCGCGTGTTCCTTCTGGCTCGTGAACGCCCTGCATGGTGCCGGGCGACGGGACGAGGCCGTCACCTTGTTCGAGAGGCTCCTGAGCCTGCGCAACGACGTCGGGCTCCTGAGCGAGCAATGGGACCCCCGAGCAAAGAGGCAGCTGGGTAACACGCCCCAGGCCTTCAGCCATTTTGCCCTCATCAGGAGCGCCATACAGCTGCAGCAGGACGAGTCGCATCCCAGCAACGCTCCCATCCGTGCGCTGCGCCGAGGTCGAAGAGTGAAGGGCCGATAGCTCACAGGCAACAACCGGGCAGAAGTCATAGACGTGCAGCTCCTGGCGTCGACCGCCGTGCGCGTGTGTCCTTCACCTGATCGGCGATTCGGGGGCGCGATAATGAAGAGACCCCGCCAAATATGACTTGGCGGGGTCTCTCTATCATGGGCGTGACGTTCCCAGACTGAACGGGCAGTGCGGCAGGATCCCCTCGCTCCGCCACTGGCGAGTCCAGCGGGCCGTTGGCCGTCGGTTAGAGGATCTCGTTTACTGTCCGTCGCCGCCGCCCGTTACCGGGTGGGTATCTTCTTTTCTACGCCGGGGCGCGAACGTCCGCAAGATGTCGGCGGAGGCGGGTTAGTAGCCGATTACGTCCAGGTTCCAAGCTCTCGGGCAGTGCTGTGATGCCGGCGGGACCCAGAGATCCCAGTACTCCGGTCCCGCGGTCGGTGCCGCAATGCGGCACCCGTTGCAGAGCACGCTGCCGTCGCGGCCTGCCAACGGACAACCGCCATCTGCGGTCGGTCCGAAACAGTGGTTGATGACCTCATTGGTGGTGGGGTCCAAGATGTCTACCAAGCCAGCTTCATTCATGGCCGTCGCCCCCTGAGCGCACAAATCGTACAGTAATAATTGTAGAAAATGTGGATTAGCGGGTCTAGAAGAATCGACCGCTGAACATAGCAAGCGGGTGGCTGACCCGGGTTGAAACCCCGGTCCTGGCTTCAGCGCGGAGGCATCCGCAGTGCACCGTCCAGTCGGATCACTTCACCGTTGAGCATGCCGTTGTCGATGATGTGCGCCACCAGTGAGGCGTACTCCCGGGGCTGACCCAGCCGTGAGGGGTGAGGCACCTGAGCCTCCAGCGCAGCGGTCACCTCTTCTGCCAGCCCGGCCAGCATCGGCGTCGCGAAGGTCCCGGGAGCGACGGTCACCACTCGGATGAGCTTGTCCGCGAGGTCGCGGGCTGCAGAAAGGGTGAGGGCGACGATGCCACCTTTGGAGGCTGCGTAGGCGGCCTGCCCGATCTGGCCGTCGTAGGCGGCGATGGATGCCGTCATCACGATGACTCCGCGGTCGCCGTCAACGGGCTCGTTCGCCAGCATCGCGGCGGCTGCCAGACGGACGACGTTGAAGGTCCCGATCAGGTTGATGTCAATGACGTTCCGGAAGGAGTCGAGGTCCATGGGGCCGTGTCTGCCGACGACCCGGCCGGGTGTGCCCACACCGGCGCAGTTGACGACGATCCTGAGGTCCCCAAGGTTCTTGGCCGTCGCGATCGCGGCCTGCACCTGGGCCTGGTCACGTACGTCCGCGCCACAGAATCGGACCCCCTCGCCCAGTTCATTGGCCAGTGCCTCGCCGCCAGAGGAGGGCAGGTCGATGATGACGACGGCGGCGCCGCCTTCGTGCAGACGCCGAGTGGTCGCCTCGCCGAGGCCGGAGGCGCCGCCGGTGACCAGCGCCACCGTGGAAACGTTGATCTGCACGGATTTCTCCTTGGAAGGGTGCTCAGCCGCGGAGCAGCTGACGGGCGATGACGAGCCGTTGGATCTGGTTGGTGCCCTCGAAGATCTGGGTGACCTTGGCTTCACGCATGTAACGCTCGGCGGGGAAGTCACGGGTGTAACCCGCGCCACCCAGGACCTGGACCGCCTCGGTTGTCACACGCATGGCGGCGTCGGTGCAGACGAGCTTGGCTACGGCGGCCTGTTTGGTGAACGGCCTGCCGGCGTCCTTGAGCCGCGCTGCGTGCAGGTAGGTCGCTCGAGCCGACGTCACGGCAGCCTCCATGTCGGCGAGCAGGAACGAGAGCCCCTGGAACTCGCTAATGGCCTTGCCGAACTGTTGGCGTTCCTTGGAGTATGCCGTGGCCAGATCCAGTGCAGCCTGGGCCAGACCTGTGGCGGCCGCGGCGATTCCCAGTCGCCCTGAGTCCAGGGCGTGAAGGGCGATCGACATTCCCAGGCCGGGTGCTCCGATCATCCGGCCAGAGTCGACCCAGGCGCGCTCGAAGTGAACCTGGCGCACGGTGTCGCAGTTCAGGCCCATTTTGCGCTCTGGCGTGCCGAACGTGATGCCGTCGGTAGCGGCGGGGATGACGAAGCAGGACAGACCCTTGCTCGGGTGGTCATCGGTGCGCACGAACGCGGTGTAGAAGTCGGCATGACCGGCGTGCGAGATCCAGGCCTTGGTGCCGGTCACTGCGTACTGCGAGCCGTCCGGGTTGGGTGTGGCTCTTGTGGAGATTCCGGAGACGTCGCTGCCG
>PMJN01000302.1 GCA_003157445.1 Micrococcales bacterium | reverse complement strand
AGCACCCTGTTGTATAGCGATGCGAACGCCAACGCAGTCGCCTCCCGGCTGAACCGGTGTCTGGCCTGTTCGGCGGCCCGCCGGCCGATCGCCGCGGCCGTTGCCGGATCGTCCAGCAGGCAGATCACGGCCGCCGCCAGAGCCTCTGGATCCCTTGGCTCGACCAGGATCCCGGTCTTGCCGTCCTGGATAGCATCCGGTATGCCGCCAACGGTGGTCGCCACCACGGCCGCGCCTGCGGCTTGAGCCTCCATCACCGACAGGCCCTGCGCCTCGAACCATGACGGGGCAACAACCACGTCGGCCGCCGTGAACCAGTTGACCACCTCGGATGGATCGGTCCAGCCCGGTTGGTCGACTGCGTCGTCAAGGCCCAGATCAACGACAAGCTGAGACACCCTGTCGGAGTCGATGCCCCGACCGACCACGGTCAGCCGAGCGGTGGGGAACCGCGCTCGTATCGTGGCAAGCGCCCGTANNTCGGGGTCGGGCGGTCGGATATCGACGCCCATCGGGATCAGCTCCGCCTCGACCCGGGCCTGGGTCAGCACGCGGACCCTGGCCTGTGTGGCGCTCGAGTTGGCGGTGACAACCGAGGCCCGGCGAAGGGCCCAGCCCTTGATGAGCCGAAATGGCCTGGCCTGTAGTCCGAAGACGTCACTGCCGTGAACGGTCGCGACATGGCGGCGAGCAGGCGTCATGGCGACCGCAGCTCCCTGCGGCAGGATCCAGTGGCTATGCACGAGATCCACTGAGCGCAAGAGCCTCATGGTGGACAACCACTCGGCCGCGACCAGGGCAGGCAACTTCACGGCATCCAGCGGTGACCTGCGCAGATTGGCCAGGGCGCCGCCGCCGTAGCAGATGCTCTGTGCGCCAACCGGCCAGAAGTAGCGGAAGCGGTGGACCTCGATCGCCCCAAACTGCTCACGCCGGCGGGCCCCTTCGGCGTGCGGTGCAAGCACCGTCACGTGCCAGCCCAGCGAAATCAGATCCTCGGCCAGGTGCAGGATGAACGGCGTCGCACTATCCCCGCGCCACCGCGGGAAGCTACTGGTCACGAAGAGCACCCGAGGCATGTCGGGCATAGGTCTCCAAACTTGTCTACCGGCGCGAATAGGGCCTTGCGTGCAGACCCTGGAGGCCCCGGCTCCTGGTTCCTAGTATGGGCGGTTGAACGCTGGCGGTGTCGCGCTCGGTGCGCGAGGAGCCGGCGGGTTTGGCCGGCAAGCCCGCAAAGACTGACCGGGCCGGAACCTTGCGGTTCCGACCCGGCCAGTGTGGTGCGGTCAATCTGTTGGTGCTAGCCCATCCTTAGTGACCGATCGCAGCGTTCGCTGCGGCCAGGGCCTGGTTGCTGACTGCCCCAGCCAGGCCGAAGGCCACAACCTGCTGGTAGGAGGAGGCATTCGTCACCAGCCAGGTCTGCGTCTCGGGCGACAGGGTCACCGGGTCGGTCAGCAGGATCGGGCTGTTCCCGCCGCCGGCCAGCGGTGCGCCAGCCAGAGCGTCAGCGAAATTCCAACCCGTGGACAGGTAGGCAAGGACGCCGTTGAACCCGAGGCCACCCGAGGTGGTCGCTGTGGGAACCACAGGGGCCGTCTCGAAGTCGGCGAGCGCGGTAGCCGTTCCGTACCGGTTTGCACCGGCGATCCTGTCGATGGCCGCCACGCCCAAGCCTGAGATCGAGGACGCGACACCGCTGGAGACTGCGGAGGTGCCACCGACGATCACGGCCTGCTCGATGCCCAGGTCGGTCAGCTGGCTGCCGGCGTCTGGGCTAAGCGAACTGGAGTTGGTCAGGATGAGCGGAATGCCATTAGTCGGCCCACCAACGTAACCGTTGGTGCCTGGACCGGCGGTCAACGCGTCCGCATAGTTCTCACCGGTCGCCACGAGTGCGGTCAGCTTGCTGGCCTGCCCGAAGGTGATGGCCGTACGACCCACGATGCTCCCGGTGTAGGCCGCCGCGTACTCGTTGGCCAGCCGGTTGGTTGCATACCGGTCAGCGCCGCCCAGGCGGATCACCTGAAGGAGGCCCTGGCCGTCGGTCTCTGTACCGCCGGCGTTGTACTGCGGGGTGGCCTTCAGTTGTGCCTCGACACCGGCGCTGATCGCGCTAGTGCCACCGACGATGACCACCGTCTTGGTACCGAGCAGACGCATCTCGGCGGCCGAGACGGCCGGGAGGTAGCTCTGCGCGCTCAGCAGGATGCTGCCGCCATGCAACTGGTGGGCGAGGTATGCCGATGACACAGCGTCGGGGAAGTTCTCCCCGGAGGCCAGGACGACGAAGTTGCTGCTTCCATTCTGAGAAGCGATCTTCGCCGCGGTGTCGTAACGGTCAGTGCCACCGATGCGACCCGCAACCGGGGTTGCGGCTGCATTGACCACGAGCGCAGGAGGGGCGATGTCGGTCTGGTTGATGCCCTGGGGATTCGTGAAGGCGGCATCCGCCGCGACACCGGCGACACCCGAGACGCCGACAAACCCGGTCGGGATCTCGAGCGACGTACCGCCCGTGACTAGGAACGAGTGGAGCGCGGGGTCGTTGATGCTGCCACCGCTAAGGGTGTAGGTGATCGATCCCTTGGTGCTGGTGTTGAGCAGCAGGCCACTGAGGGCGACCGAGATCTGGCTCGTGTTGATCGCCCCGGCGAGCGTGAAGGTGACGGTCTCCGGTGTGTGTGTGATCCCTGCCGGAGAGGTGACGGTCTCGCCAACTCCGAGGCCTGTTCCGGTGACAGTGATGGGTGTCGTTGCGTCGTTCTTGATGACCGCACCCGCAGTACCACCAACGGTCACCTTATAGGTACCGTCCTGGAGCGAGTAGTTGTTGGTCTCACCGATCGTGATGGGTCCCACAGCCTGGGTGAAGCCGTCGGCGACGATGTTGTTCGGCGCGCCGACGGTGAAGTTCACCGGAGAGACGTAGGCCGGCACCGTATAGCTCTTAATGACCGGTGGGTTAGGCAGGGTCCCGGGGAGGTTGCCCGAGAACAGGGGCGTTGCGGTCGCGCTCGTCTGGGCGGACGTACCGTTGTAGGCGAATGGGACGACCCGCAGCTCGCCGGGGCTCACCGCGCTGCCGAGGTCAGCTTTGATGCCGCCCACCGTGACGATCCACTTGTCAGCCGCATTGGTGCCGATAGTGGCCTGCACAGCGTTGATCCTCAGCCGGATGATGTCGGTCGCGATGCCGCCGGCCCGCGACGACGCCACTAGGGAGGTGGTGAAGACCGGGGGCTGGACGCCCTTGTTCGCGGCGCCGTCTGCAACCGGAGTCGCCTCGGTGTTACCGGCAGTGCCGGATGTCGGACCAACGTTCGTGCCGGCAACGTACGAGACCGGGTTGACCGTCACCACTGGCGTGCCGCTGAAGCCGAGCTTGTGCGCGGTGTCGGCGTTGATCTGGCCGTTGCTGTTGGCGGCCCCTGGTGTTCCTGTGCCATTGTTGGTCGCGGTGCGGTCGAAGATCGCCAGGTCGACGGTGTCGCCGTTCTGGAACGAGTTGGGCAGGGCGATCCTGATGTCACCCAGGGCCTGGCCGGTGANNNGCGGCGAAACCGGCCATCACAGAGGTGGCGACAATAGTCGACAACCCCACGATGCCTGCTCGACGCAAGCCTCTCTTCATGGAACTCACTTTGGCCTCCTTGAAAGGCAATGCTTTGATGTGGCTCGGGTGCACTTCGCCCCCGCGCAGCCGAACCGTCCCCCGTTGACCGGGATGCTTCCGACCGATTTCGAACCTACACACATTCCGACCGGCATAGCAGAGTGAAAACCGGTTTTTTCGAGAATCCATGAAGTCCTCTGTGAGTCCCCTTATTTTCTTCATCTATCTCTGGACAACAGGTCCGTGAATGGCTAATTTTATTGGGTCTATGCCCGCCAAGGCAGCGAACGCACGATCGGCGTGTGGCGCCCGCTCAGTGATGCTCGGGGCCGCGCCAGGCTCCCAACAAAAAAGGCTCAGGCTTACCTAGGCTCTGGTGCGCGAATCGCCCTATGCTGACCTACGCGCCAAGGACGGGGCGGACAGGCCTCCGCCGGTTCTGATTCGGGGTGCTGCGCGTGGGGCGCGCTTTCTTGTGCGCTCCACGTTGCATCTCTCCACAGACCCTCACTGGTTTCGGGTGCGTCGTCGCAGCGACGTTCAGAGTGCAGTGGTTGAATCAAAGGGCAAGAGTACGCTCACGTGCCGGAGAAATCGACCTTTTCAGGCACAGTCTTCCGAGGTCGCAAGAGCGTTTCTGCAAAGCGGAATTGCGCACTTTGCCCATCCGAGACCACATGTCCAGTCAGATCCAGAGAGCAGGGTCCGCGAACATCGCCT
This sequence comes from Micrococcales bacterium, assembly GCA_003157445.1. Classification (GTDB taxonomy): domain Bacteria; phylum Actinomycetota; class Actinomycetes; order Actinomycetales; family Dermatophilaceae; genus UBA4719. The sequence goes on along the minus strand of PMJN01000302.1, from coordinate 1,147 downwards.
CGTAAGGGTCTTCGCCCTTATTGGGGAACCGGATCGTGGCAGGGACGCCGGTGGCCACGGCGCCGGCAGGGATGTCCTTGACGACGACAGAGTTCGCGCCGATCTGCACCCGGTGACCGATGTACACCGGACCGAGGATGCGCGCCCCCGCACCGATCGTGACGTTGTTGCCGATGGTGGGGTGGCGCTTGACATGCTCCATCGAGCGACCACCGAGGGTCACGCCGTGATAGATCAGGACATCGTCGCCGACCTCTGCGGTCTCGCCGATGACCACGCCCATNNCCCATGCCGTGGTCGATGAAGAACCGTCGGCCGATCTGCGCGCCGGGGTGGATCTCGACGCCGGTGACCGCCCGGGCGAGCTGCGACAGGAGTCGAGCGGCCAAGCGACCACCGCGTTTTGCCCACATCCAGTGGGTGAGCCGGTGCACCCAGATGGCGTGCAGCCCCGGTGAGGCGAGAGCCATCTCGAGCCGTGAGTCCACTGCGGGGTCCCGCTCGATAGCGGCGTCCAGATCCTCACGAAAGCGGCCCAGAGGCCCCAGCGCTGCCCCAGGAGCCGGAGAGGTGCCGACTTTGGTCGACCGACCGCGCGCATCAGGGGGGGTGGCAGCGCGGTCGATCGACAGATCTCTAGTCAATCTCATGAGGGCCATATGCGTAGTCGTTTCAGAGAAACTCGACCTGTTCAGCTGAGCAGGTCGGAGAACAAGATGGTGGACAGGTACCGCTCACCGAAGGAAGGGATGATCACCACGATGGTCTTGCCGGCGTTCTCGGGCCGGCGGGCGACCTGGTCTGCAGCCGCGAGCGCGGCGCCCGAAGAGATACCGACCAGCAGCCCCTCTTCCTTGGCAGCCCGACGCGCCCACTGCACAGCGGTCTCGGCGTTGACGTCGATGACCTCGTCATAGACTTCGCGGTCGAGGATCTCCGGGACGAAGTTCGCACCTAGGCCCTGGATCTTATGCGGGCCGGGAGCGCCACCGTTCAGGATCGCGGACTCCTCGGGCTCGACCGCGATGACCTGGATCTGGGGGTTGCGAGCCTTGAGAACCTGGCCGACCCCGGTGATCGTGCCACCGGTGCCGACACCGGCGATGAAGATGTCGACCTTGCCGTCGGTGTCCTTCCAGATCTCCTC
>PMJN01000380.1 GCA_003157445.1 Micrococcales bacterium | reverse complement strand
CGCCGAGCGCAGAATCGCCAGCACCAGGTTCACCCGCGCCTCGCCCGCCGGCGCATCGCCGAGGATGTGCAGGCCGTCGCGGATCTGCACATCCTTGATCTCACATAGATAGCCATCCAGGTGCAGGACGAAGGCATCGAAGCCGTCATCGTCGGGCATCTCGTCAGCATTCAGGTCGTGATGCAGCTGTGCGGAGAGCACGAGCTCCCAGATCTGGGCGCGCACCGTCGCGATCTTGGCAGGATCGAGAGCGGCGAGGGTGGCGTACTCATCCAGCAGCTGCTCAAGCTTGGCCATGTCGCCGTAGGTGTCAGCTCGTGCCATCGGCGGAATCAGATGATCCACCACCACGGCGTGGGCGCGCCGTTTGGCTTGGGTTCCCTCGCCGGGATCGTTGACGATGAACGGGTACACCAGCGGCAGATCGCCGAGCACCGCGTCCGCAGCGCATTCTGCTGAGTTGCCGAGTCCCTTGCCGGGCAGCCACTCCAGGGTCCCGTGCTTGCCGAGATGGACCACGGCATCGGCACCGAACCCGCCGTCGGCCGGTGCCGCGGCCAGCCACCGGTAGGCGGCCAGGTAGTGGTGGCTCGGCGGCAGCTCAGGGTCGTGATAGATCGCGATCGGGTTCTCCCCGAAGCCCCGTGGCGGCTGGATCATCAGCGCGACATTGCCGAGCAGCAGACCGGCCAGCACGATGTCGGTGCCGTCGATGTACAGCGAGCCAGGGGGTTCACCCCAATGCTCGCGGATCTCGGCCTGCAGCTTTTCGGGAAGTGCCTCGAAGTGCCTCAGGTAGTCGGCCAGCGGGACTCGCGCGGGCGCGGCGGACAGCTGCGCCTCGGTCAGCCACTCGACGTCGTGGCCACCAGCGGCGATGAGCCGGTGGATCAACACGTCCGGATCCTCGGGCACGAGACCACCAACATCCACCCCTGATTCCGAAAGGGCATTCAGCAACCGGACAGCGGATGCGGGGGTGTCCAGACCGACGGCGTTACCGACCCGGGCGTGCTTGGTCGGGTAGGAGGACAAGGTGATGCCGATCCGCTTCTCCGCCGCCGGGATATGGCGCAGCCGGGCCTGGGCCAGCGCGATACCGGCGAGCCGCCGCACCCGTTCCGAGTCGGCCACGTAGTGGGGTAACCCGTCCACGCCAAGCTCCTTGAACGAGAACGGCACCGTGATGATCCGGCCGTCGAACTCCGGAATGGCCACCTGCATGGCCGCATCCATCGGCGTCATCGAGTTAGACAGGGCCCAGTCGGCGCGCGCGCTGGTCAGGCAGATCCCCTGCATGATCGGGATATCGAGCTCCGCCAGAGCACCGATACTCCAGGCACCCTCATCACCACCAGCCGACGCCTCAGCCGGCACCACACCGCCGGCGGCCAGCACCGTGACGATCAGCGCATCGCAGCCGTTCACAAGCTGCAGCACCGGATGATCACGGCGGTCCAACCCGCGTAGCGACGCACAGAAGACAGGTACTGGCTGGGCGCCGGCGGCCTCGAGCCCAGTGACCAGGGCATCGATGAATTCGGTATTGCCGGACAGCTCATGCGCCCGGTAGTAGATGACCCCGACGCGCGGACGTCCGTCCGGGGCGGGCAGCGATGCTCCGGAACGCACGCCGACCTCGGGCATCGGGACCGGAGCGAGGAAACACTCGCCGGTGCGCAGCACCGTATCGGACAGAAAGGCAGCCAGCTGGCCTAGGTTCTGCGACCCACCCTCAACCAGGTAGCTCAGTGCCTCCTGAGCAATCCCGGCTTGGACCGTGGAGGTCGCCATCAGCTCCGCGTCTGGGCTTGACTCGCCGCCCAGCACCACCGTTGGCACTCCCGAACCGAGGACCGAAGACAGGCCCTGCGGCCAGGTTGCCCGGCCGCCGAGCAGTCGGATCACCACTAGTTTCACGTCGCGCAACAGCTCGGGCAGTTCTGCCACCCTGACCCGGGACGGATTCGCGCATCGGTAGTTCGCCCCGCTGGACTGGGCCGCCAGCAGATCGGTGTCCGACGTCGACAGGAGCAGAATCATGTCCGCCGCCCAGTTTCTTCCGGTGCGACAAAAGGAGGGTTACCGGGAATGTGCTCGTTGAGGGGTCGCTTGATCGCGTCGATATCCCGCTCAGCTACGCCGTCGCCCAGAAGGTCGCGTATCGTCGCCCGGCTTCCGCGCATCACAACAAGATCGGCCGTAGCCACCTAGTTGAGTTGACGGGTCGGCTGGCGAGCAGGAAATACAGTCATCGAGACCTCCGTTGGGTGTCCACGCCCTGGGGCTGTTCCCGACGGCCGAAGTCTCCTGGCTTCCGGATCAACACTCACCCCACGTCCCAGCCATACGGCCGGGCATTGCGGGACTCGCTCCTCGGTAACAGTGGCGGGACCGCGCCGGATTCGCACCGGACTTCCTTCACTGCCGTCGTGAACGGAACTCAATCACACTGGTGGAAGCGCGGTCAAAGCGGGGGCCAGAGTCCACCCGCGGGGCTGTTCCGAGTTACGAAGAGGCTCAGCGGCGGCCCGGGCGAGCCTCAGGCCACGTTTACGGCTTCATCCTGACTGGTCGCACTGACAGGCTGCGCGACCTCGCTTTGGCGGAGCAGGTCCCGGCCGAGCATTGCGTACAGGCTGGGGCTGACCATGCAGCCGAGGAGGTAGCCGAGGCTGCTCTGGGCAAAGATTCCGACGGCCAGCGGCCCGGTGAACAGTGGCGACGCGGTGAAAAGCAGGCCGATGTGCTGTTGAGCACGCGTGGCGGCGTTCTGAGCACGACAGCGGTGCGTCTGGTTCGTCCGGCGCGGTTCGTTGGGCTCGGCTTTGTTCCTTTTAGGTTCCCCGGCTTCAGGTTCGCTTCGGAGGGCACTGACGACAAACGACAACAACAGAACCTCACCAAACACGCTAACTGATGATCATCTTATGTAGATTACGGGTTCTGTTGGGTAGTTTGCCCGGGCAATGAGCCATCTGCCGCCGACTGGGCGCCACGGGGTGCGAGGTGACGCTCGTCGTCGGACTGGATCCGAACAGTCCGCAGAACGGGCCTCTCGGACTCCGATGAACAAACTGGGTTGTGAGGTGGCGAGGAGGGCCTCTCAAGATGCCGTCGAGCGGCGGTCCTAGCCCTTTCGGGTGGACAACGAGTTCGCCCTCCTCGCCTGAGTACAGCATTGCGCGGGCCTGGCGTTTCGGTCAAGAGGCAGGGTCCTGTCATGTCCGGGGCTTGGTGGGAGACCAGCGACGGGGCACCTTACGCATCGCTGACGAGTGGCCCCGCATCTGCTGACGAACGAAGAGTGAGGGACCTGGTTCGGGTATGGGTGGAGTACGGCATGGGTGGAAGGTGCGAAGACCTCGTCCCTGTCTATCCGGTGCTCCGGAAACCGGCGTGGTCGACCTCGAGAGGTGGCGTGGGCGCCCTAGCCTGGTTTGCGGTGCGGTGCGTGGTGGTCACGGGACAAGAACGACCTTGCCGTACACGGTCTTGGATTCGGCCAGCGTCATGGCTCTGCTGGCCTGCGCCAGAGGGATGCGGGCCGCGACATTGGGTGTGATGGCGCCCTGAGCGAGCAGCGACAGCACGGAGGTGAGGTCGGAGGCCAGGCGCTGGCGGAATCGTTTCGGCTGGATGACCTTGCCTCCCCAGAAGTTGTAGAAGAAGGCGCGGCGCCGGTTGGGCAGGAGGCTCCAGAATGCGAGCCGACCGTACACTCCAAGGAAGGTTCTAAGCATGTTGCTGGTGTCGTCCTTGTGGGCGGCCATGCCGTAGGCCACGAGTGTTCCGCCGGGTGCGAGGAGCTTGAACGAGCGCTTGAAGCTTGGGCCGCCGAGGTGGTCGAATACGGCGTCGACCCCTGCGGGTGCGAGTTGTCTGACACGGTCGGCCAGCTGCGGGTCGTTGTAGTCGATGGGTTCGGCACCCATCGCTGCCAGGGCGTCGTGGTGGCGTGTGGCGGCAGTGCCAATGACTCGGATGCCGGCGTGGCGTGCCAGCTGGACGAGGGTGTTTCCTACGCCGCCGTTGGCGCCGTGGATCAGGATGGTCTGGCCGGATGTGACCTTCGCCTTGTTCATCATCTGCCGGGCGGTGATGCCGTTCACGACAACGGTCTCGGCATCTGCGGCGTCGATGTCATTGGGAATGGGGACCAGGTGGCGGGCGTCGACCACGGCATGGGTCGTCCATCCTCCGGTCTTGACTACCGCGGCGACGTGGCGTCCGACCAGTGAGGCATCGACGTCGGGGCCGACGGCGGTGACCACGCCGACGAGGTCGTAGCCCAGGACGAAGGGGAACTTGGGCTGGTCGGGGTAGCGGCCACGGCGCATCTGCTGCTCGGCGAATGAGACTCCGGTGGCTAGCATCTGGACCAGTGCCTGACCCTTGCCGGGGGTCGGTATGGGTCGCTGCTGGGCGATGAGACCGTCAGGGTCTACGAGTCCTGGGATAACGATTTCGGTGAGCATCGGTGTGGGGGTCGCTGGGGTGGAGGTAGTCATGATGGGCAGTGCCTTTCGTTGTGGTGGGCAGGATCTGGTGGTCACGCTGTGGGAACGGCGACGGGAACGGCCGCTGGGATTGCTGTTGCGGTGTCGCCTGGGATCGACGCAGACCGGCTGCGCCGGGGCAGGGCGACTGCTGCGATCGCGAGGCCGGCACCACCGATAAGTGCGGCAGCGGTGAGGGCTGCGCGGAAGGCGCCCGCGAGGGTGGCCGGGCTGGGGCTTGCGTCGTGGACATTGCTGGCAATCACGGCGGTGATGATGGCCAGGCCGATCGCTCCGCCGATCTGCTGGGTCATGTTTATGAGGGCGCCGGCAATTCCGGAGTGTGCGGCCTCGATGCCGTTGACCGAAGCGATGGTCAGTGCGACGAAGGACAGGGCGAGGCCGACCCCGATGACGAGGCTGGGGCCGAGGATGTCGGGCAGGTAACTGGCATTGGTTGGGATCCGCGACAGCCAGCCAACGCCGGCGGTGAACACGCCAAGTCCAGATAGCAGCACCGGCTTGGCACCGAGTCGCTCGGTGAGGGGGCCGCTCAGGGTGGCGACGCTGATCAGGACTAGACCAAGGGGCACTTGGGCCAGGCCGGCCTTGATCGCGCTGTAGCCCATGACGTCCTGGAGGTAGAGAGTGAAGACAAAGAACATGCCGACCATGGCGGCGGCCATCAAGACCATGGCGATGTTGGCGCCTCGAACCTGGCCACCCCTGAGGATCCGCAGGGGGACCAGCGGAGAGCCGACTTTGGCCTCGACCCAGACGAACGTGGCCAGGAGCGCAGCGCCGGCGCCGAGGAGCCCGACGGTTTGGGTCGAGCCCCATCCGAGTGTGTTGGCGTTGACCAGCGCATACAGAACTGCAACCAGACCGCCGCTGACCAGAGCAGCACCCACGAAGTCGACGGAGCGTTCGGAGCTCTCGGCGCGCGACTCGCTGATCAAGAGCGGAGCCAGTGCCGCGGCCCCCAGGGTGACCGGTACATTGACGAACAACACCCACTGCCAGCCCAGCGTGCTGGTCAGCACACCACCAAGGATCAGCCCGACGACGCTGCCCGATCCAGCCACAGCGCCCCAGATCCCCAACGCCTTGCTGCGCTCGGGACCCTCCTGGAACAAGGTCACGACGATCGAGCGGGCTGCGGGGGCCAGCATCGCCGCGCCGGCACCCTGCAGGGCCCGGAAGGCGACGAGCTCAACGATGGAGGTCGAGAGCCCCCCTGCCAGGGAGGCCAGCCCAAAGAGGATCAACCCACCAATGAGCAGCCGGCGGCGACCGAAGAGATCGGCGAGCCGGCCCCCGAGCATCAGCAGTCCACCAAAGGCCAGGATGTACACACTGATGACCCAGGAGAGGCTGCTGGTGGAAGCGTGCAGGTTCTTTCCGATGGAGGGCAAGGCGATGTTGACGATGGTTGCATCCAGGATGACGACAAAGTCGGCGATGGCGAGCAGCGCCAGCGCACGCCATCGGCGCGGGTCGGGGATGGCACAGGGCTCCAGAGGATCGGTGGTGGGCATGTCTCTCTTCCGGTGAGCACAGGATCTAACTGCTGGAACGGGATTTGGGGGCTCTGTCCGTCTTGACGGCAGCAGACCTGTCAGTGGCTGTCTCGCCTTTGTTGTTGTTACACAGTTCTAACAAACTATTTACGCTATTACAAATTGAGTGGTCTGTTACTCTTCATGCATGTCTCCTTCCACCGCTCCGTCACGCCGGCAGCGCCTCCGCAGGGAGGCGCTGGCTGAAATCCGAGAGCACGGGTACGCCCAGATCGCCGAGGGTGGGCCGACCGCGTTGTCGCTCAACGGAATCGCCAAGGCAATGGGCATGTCGGGCCCTGCCCTGTACCGCTACTTCGCCTCACGCGACGAACTGCTCGTCACGCTGATCACCGAGAGCTACGAAGATCTGGCCGCCACCCTGGGTGAGGCCGCCCGGCGCGCCAGGGGTGGTGAGCCGCAGGAACGACTGCGAGCGGCGTTGGATGCCTGTCGTCAATGGGCGCTGGCCCAGCCACACCGCTACCGCCTGGTGTTCGCCAGCTCCTACGGTTCCGGCGCAGTTGACCCAGAGCGCATCATCCCGGCCGCTCAGCGTTCCATGAGCGTGGTCCTGGCTGCCGTAGCAGAGCTAGGTCCTTCCGATCAAGCCCCTGCAGTGCCCGACGACATACTGCGGCAGCAACTGGCTGCCTGGGGGAATCGCTCGTCAGGCGACTCGCAACTCGAGCCCGCCGTCCTGCTGCTGGGACTCGTCGCGTGGACCCGGATGCACGGCATCATCAGCTTGGAGATCGAAGGCTTCTTCGACCAAGTCGGCGTCGATCCCGCCCACCTCTACCGCTCAGAGATCGATCACCTTATCGCCGAACGCTCAGGGGCCGTCACGGCTGAAAAGGACAGCCGCTCTCCGGCTTGAGCGAGATCAGCTTTAGGCCACCCAACCTGGGACAGGGCATCGGCAGGGCTCTGAACAGCGGAGGCGGACGCTCGAGATGCCCCGCAACTGTCCTAACTGCTGCGCCTAGACGAGATCGTCTCGGTGACCATGCCGTCGGGTGGAGCATGAGGCGGCTCGCTGTCGCTCGCGACTACTTTCGGGCGCGATCTGACGCATCTGCCGGAGTAGGGGGTGCTTGAGGAGCTCCAGCTTCCCAACGCCTTGTCCAGCGCTGAACTGCGCTGTCCAAAGCCTGCTTGGCGACGGCTGGGACTGGCACACTGGGCTACGGGACGACCAAAGGCGGCGCTGAGCGGTGGCCATGCTCCGCAATCCTTCCCCCTGCAGCCACCCAAGATGCGCGACGGGGGACTCTGACTTTTGTCACGCCTGCTTAGACGCCCGTTGACTGCGGGTGCTGAGCGCCTGCATCCGTTCGCAAGGCCTTTGTTGCTCGGTACGCACCGATGCTGCCCGGCGGAGAGTTGCCCGGGGGCGAGGTGGAGGTGGACCATGGCGTTGACGAGTGGGGATCTGTGATCACTGCCCACGGCTGCTCTCACGCGTCGAGCGTGACCGCGGTGATGGCCGCGGAAAGGGCGATGGGGTTTCCGGTGCGGTGGTGGGATGTGAGTGCGGTGTCGGTGAACTTGATTACGTGTTCTCCCCCGTGGGTAAGTGCCTGTTCCAGGACGTCTTCAGGGGCTGGCGCCGCGGGCACCACGTCGTGTGGTGTCACGGGGGCGTACGCCGCGATCACGGCGGCGCTGACCGACCAGGTCGCCTCGAAACTGCTGCGCCAGAGCGGCTTCGGGAGTGAGGAAAGGGTCATGGCGACGGCGTTCGGCGCGGTTGCCGCGTGGACCAGCATCGTCGGGTTGCCGCGGGCAAAGCGCGGATACATGGCCACCACCGCGTCGACGATGTGCTCGATGGCCGCCGGGATCGCCTCATCAGCGACCGGGGCCGCGAGGGTGGCCACCTGGTCGGCCCAACCCGCGGTCGTGTCGAGCTGGGCCAGCCGGTCGCGAATACCTGCTTCCTGGCACGCAACCCGGGGTACCAGTGCGACCAGGTCGGAGGGTGATCGGGTTCCGACGGGCCGAATTGAGGGCGTGGGCTGCCACCGCGCGGCCCAGTACCCGAGCGCGTGCGCCAGTTCAGCGATTCTCGGTACGGACTCAACCTCGCCAAGCGCCCGCACGGCGTGTCCCACCCGGATCACCCCGTGGGTGGCCCCGGCGGCGATCCCGGGCAGGAGCCGGGGCCACCAGCGGGCCAGGACGCTCCGCCACGACTCCTGGTCCACCTCGCGCTGAAGTAGCTCGATCCAGTCCCCGCTCCGAGCTGGGTCGCCCAGAGCGTCCTGCGAGTGCAGCGGGTCGATCGGCCAGCCACCGCGGGGCAGTTCGTCGAGCCTGCGCAGGTACCGGTCGGTCCATCGGTCGATCAGCGGGTCCTGATCCCGGCGAGCCAGAACCTCCACAACCATGGGGCCATGGTTGGAGAGGTAGCCGTCGAACTCCGGTCCGGTGCGGTGAAAGCGTTCAAGGGCATCGTCATAGGTCCCTGTCGTGGTGAGCATGAGACCATCTGATGACATCAAGCGGACTTGAGGTCAAGTGCATGGATAAGCAGGACTTGCTGACGATCGGCGAGGTGTCGACCCGCAGCGGACTGGCTCCTTCGGCACTGCGGTACTACGAGAGTCTGGGTCTGATCACCAGCACCCGTACCAGCGGGGACCGGCGACGCTTCACACGCGCAGTGCTCCGGCGGGTCGCCGTGATCCGGGCAGCCCAGCAGGTGGGCCTCAGCCTCGACCAGGTGCGAACTACTTTCGCGGGCTTTCCCCTCGACGTCGCCCCCAGCAAGCGGGACTGGACGCGGATGTCCGCGGCATGGCGACCGCTGCTCGAGCAGCGGATCGCAGAGCTGCAGCAGGTGCGGGACAACCTGAGCAGCTGTGTCGGCTGCGGGTGCCTCTCGATGACTCAGTGCCGCCTGTACAACCCGCAGGACACCCTCTCCGGCACCGGATCCGGACCCAGACGACTCTTCCCTGGACCTCAGGAGACTGATCCCGCGGAGCTCCCGTAGCCAGCATCGGCCAGCCGGAGATGAAATCCGAGAGGGGCGCTGGCTGGTACATCATGGCCTTCTTGGCAACCAGTGAGTCAGGTTAGGCAACGTCATCAGCTGCCGTGATGGGGTTGAGTTCTTGCCCGGTGAGGGAACGGCTCACGCAGACGAGAACAACGCACTGCGGAACCGGTTGCTGCGTCGTCGTGAAGGAGTGACTGCCAGAGGTCCTTCGAGCTCCGGACCGTAGCGCCACAAGCACCTGCTCGGCCACGTCCAGCGCGTCAGTGCGAACCACCCACCGGGTGATGCCCCAGCGTTCACGCATGTCGCGCAGTCCGCTGACGCGAGCCCGTACCGAATGTCCGCTCCAATGCTTGCGGGTTGGGTGTGCGTCCTTGTCTGGTGAGCCATCCCTGGCCGGACCAGAACGCACACCCATCGCAAGCAGATCAGCTAGTCGGGCTGGTGACTTCCTGGGGGGTCGGAAACCTGTGGGGTGATCTCGCGAGGCTCCACACCGTCGTTCCAGACCGTCACGCGCGAAACACCGGGACACACGTGCTCTCAGCCCCAGAGGGTCAGCTCGTCGCTGCGGGGTCCGCGTGTCAGTTCGGAGGTGACGTCGAAGGTCATGACGGCCCGATCCTCCGGTGTCCATGGCCGCCACCCCGGTGCTCCGTGGCGCCCGAAGGCGACCCAAGCCTGGTGCATCTCGTCGGCTAGGTGTCGCGGGGCGGTCTCTCCGGCCATAGGCGCGCCCACGTCGAGCGTGTCGAAGACGAAGGCGAGCTCGAGCGCGTGGCAGGCCCCGAGACTCATGACAGGCGTGGGCCACCCGAACTCGTAGGCATGGACCGTGCCCCCCGCGGCGTGCTGGGCGGCGGCGAGGCGTGCCGCCGGGACCCGGAACGCTGCGTCGGTGAGGATGGCGCAGGCGATGGCTCCTGGCGTGGCGCCCGGACGGTTGCCGGCATACGTCTGCACGGCCTGGGGCGGCCACCCGTAGCGGACGGCCAACAACGGCAAGGCCTCCGACGTCACCGCGGCGGCGACGCCGGTGGGCACGAGGAAGAGACGGAACTCCTCTCGCGTCGTGCCAATGAGCAGTGGCATGCTGGCGGCGGACCCCTCAGCGATGCGCGCCAGGGGGACGTCGGGGACGANNAGAGCCACGGCTGACTGGGCCGCAGTAACCGCGTCTGGGTCGAGGGCGGCGAATACCTCAGCCGTTGCAGACACCCCGAGATGGGCGGCGACCTCGGCGCTCACCCGGCGGGCGTCCTGCAGCGAACAAACGTCCGTCCCCCCTCCGCTCTGGACGACAGCCCGGTGGAAGAGGCCACGCGCTGCGGGGCAGGCCATCAGAGTTGCGACGCTCATGCCGCCCGCGGACTCGCCGAACACGGTGACGTCCCTGGAGTTGCCGCCGAACACAGCCACGTTGTCGCGAACCCATTCCAGGGCCGCGACCTGGTCCCGCAGACCGAGGTTAGTCGGGGCGCCGTCAAGGACGGCGAACCCGGGGACGCCGAGCCGGTAGTTGATCGCCACGAGCACGACGCCGTCGCGGGCGAACGCGGACCCGTTGTAGGTGGGGATTGAGTTCGCGCCCCGGACGAAGGCACCCCCGTGGATCCACACCATGACCGGTCGGCTGTCCCCCTCAGCGGGGGCCCACACGCTGACATTGAGGTAGTCGTCACCCGGCGCCACCGAGCTGGGGAGCAGGGTGTCCATCGGCGGTGGGTATGCCGACTGGGCTGCGGTCGCTCCGGGTGCGGTCGCATCCCGCTCGCCGTCCCACGCCACCACCGGCTGCGGGGCGCGATACCGGTCCGCACCGACGGCGGGCCCCGCGTAGGGAATGCCGAGGAAGGAGTTGACGCCATCGCGGGTTGAGCCGCGGACGAGACCACCGCTGACACGCACGACTGGATCCATGAGCCCATCCAATCAGCCCAGCCTGGTGCGGGGCTGCAAACCGCCAGTTATGCCTAGCAGCCGCGACCTGCCGCGTGACCCGAGGCTGTCCGTCATGGGTGGTCGTGGTGAAAGCATCCAAGCCTGCGACACGTCCCCGCGACCCGAGAACGAAGCAGTGAATATGTCTGGTCACCGTCGCAGCTGCGGCACCTTCTCCTAGTGTCGCAGTGGGATCCTTTGCGACTCAGACAAGGCGCTACATGCGTCTACCATTGGGTGGCCAATCATCTGGGGCACCTCGCCATCCCTGATCGAGGACGTGGCTGACGATGGGGAAGTGGTGACCCTATGTCCTGTCACGACGGTCAGCGAACCGGCAGCCCATCCTCGAGGTACTGCAGCCGGCGAGGCTTCGTGAGCGCCGCCGCGACGCGGCGCCGGACCGGCCCGCTCAGCAGCCGGAGCGCGCGGTCGACCCGTGCCAAGCGGTACGCCGAGACCTCCTCCTCCTGCAGGACGATGCCGGCCAGCGTGGGATCGTCGAGCACGCCGCAGCCGAACAGGAACCGCATCCCTCCCGGCCGGCTCGCACGTGGACGCAGAAAGTCCACGCACGCCAAGCGCCCATGACGCAGGTCCAGGCCGCATTCCTCGTGCGCTTCCCGCCGGCAGGCCTCCCACGGCGTCTCACCGTCCGCCTCAACGACCCCGCCGGGAATCGTCCAGCCGGACTTGTACGTGGGCTTGAGGATCAGCAGTCGTCCCTTTCGGTCCCAAACGAGCGCGCCCGCAGAGGCCGGGATCCTCGGCAGAGCCGCCCCGGTCAGCACCAAACGCCCAGCCGTCGTCCCGACCCCGTCTTCCATGGCCATCTGAGCACGCTAGCAGCCCGACGCGGCGACGGCGCTAGGTTCGTGCTTCGACCTGAAAGTTCGCATCACTATGCCATTGTGCGTATTCCGATGCACGCGTACGACATCCGCAGATCGGCATAGAAAGACGCTCCTACGCCGCGCACCGACACGCAGAACGTCTTTCTATGCCTGCCGACGAGGGTCGGCGGGTCTGCATAATGGAGGACGTCGTGCGCTAATCGAAGGACTCTCGGTCTTTCGTTTCGGTCTCCGTCTGAGTGTCGTAAGCGAAGCTGGTAACGAGGATCAGCACGAGCAGGACGGGTGTGGCGAGCGTCACCAGTGGCGTAAGTCGCAGCATGAGGTCGCTGAAGGCTGCCCCGATGAACCACGACGCCGAGACCCAGGCCGACGACCTACGGATTAGAAGCGCCATCTGGGTGTGCGCGTCGGCGCGAATTCATTAAGGTTTGCTAAAGATCGTCCTAGCGACCGCGAGATGCGATCGGCAGGGTGATCTCGAAGCTTGCGCCTTTGCCGGGTCCGTCACTGTGGGCGCGGAGCTGTCCGTGGTGGGCCTCGATGATCGCCTTGGCGATGGTCAGCCCGATACCGCTTCCGGCGCCGCTGACGGTCCGCGAGCTGTCGCCCCGGTAGAAGCGCTCGAACAGCTGGGCAGCTACATCGGGGTCGAAGCCGTCGCCGGTGTCGGTCACAGCGATCCGGCATCGGTTGTCGTGTCGGAGGGTGGTGATAATGACGGTGCCCCCTTTGGTCGTGTGACGAAGGGCGTTGTCCAGCAGTGCCCCCAGAGCCTCGGCCAACCGATCGGGGTCGACCAGCACCTGGCCGACGGCGGGTCCTTCATCGGCGGTGAGGGTGATCCCCTTGGCCTCGAATCGCGGTCGGGCCGCCGCCGCCACCTCGGACACCAGGTCCTGGAGGGAGGCCATCACCGGGCGCAGGTTCAGCTGGCGCTCCTCCGCCCGTGATACCGCAGAAAGGTCGCCGACGAGGCGGTGTAGTCGCTGCGACTGATCGGTCAGCGTGGCCAGGGTCGTCTGGTCGGTGGGCAGGATCCCGTCGTTGACCGCCTCGATAGTGGCCTGCATTGAGGCCAGGGGCGTGCGCAGCTCGTGGGCCAGGTCGGTCAGCAGGCGACGGCGGGTCTGCTCGGTGGTCGCCAGCCGGCGGGCCATGGTGTTGAAGGCCGCGGTCAGCAGGTCGAGCTCGGGGCCCAGGCCCGGCTGCCGGAGCCGGGTATCGAAGTCGCCGTCTGCGATCCGGTAGGCCGCCTCGGCAGCCTGCGTCACGGGAGCGGCGAGCCGCCTCGCCACCAGCCAGGTCACGACCAAGGCGGCCGCCAGCGCGACGACCACGCCAACGGCCAGCGCGATGAACACGGCATCCGCGAAGGCTTCGTCGACGTGGGCGTGGGCCTGGTCTGACATCGGTGGCTGGACCTGGCTCAGGTGGGTGTGGAACGCCGGCTCGGCGACGAGCAGGACCGCGACCAGCATGGTGCCCGCGCCGGCGAGGACGACCAGGCCCATCGCGGCGAAGAGTCGCCACGCCAGACCCAGGGCGGGCAGTGCGGGCCTGGGGGCGCGGCTGGTCGACGACTTCATCCGGGTCCTATCCGGTAGCCGACGCCGCGGAGGGTGAGGATGAACTTTGGCGTTGCGGCGTCGTCTCCGAGCTTGGCTCGGATGTGGGCGATGTGAATGTCGACGAGGTGCTCATCACCGAACCAGTCCGGGCCCCAGACATGTTCGATGAGCTGGCGCCGGGTGTAGGCGACCTTGGGTCGCTCGGTTAGCGTCTCCAGCAGGTCGAACTCGGTGCGGGTCAGCTCGACCAGGGTCTGCCCCAGGCGGACCTGCCGGGACTGGGTGTCCAGGCTCAGGTCCCCGATCTTGCGCACCTGCTGTTCGCCTGCCTCCTGCGCGGTCGTTCGCGGCCGGCGAAGCAGACTGCGGATGCGGGCCGTCAGCTCCCGCGGGGAGAACGGTTTGGTCATGTAGTCGTCCGCTCCCACAGACAGGCCGATGAGCGTGTCGAGCTCCTCGCTGCGGGCGGTCAGCATGATCACGTACGCGTCGCTGAAGGTGCGCAGCTGGCGGCACACCTCGATGCCGTCGATGCCCGGCAACATCAGGTCGAGCACGACGATGTCCGGTGGATCGCGTCGGGCCGCGGCCAGTGCCTGCTCCCCGTCGGCTGCCGTGGTGACCACGAACCCGTCGTGCTCGAGGTAGCCGGCGACTGGCCGGACCAGACTGGGCTCGTCGTCCACAACCAGCGCCCGCAGGGGGGTGCTAGTTGTGGACGAGGACGGCGGCGTCAGCGGGATCAGGAGTCCTCCATCGCGATGAACGCTCCGTGCCAGGTGTGGTGCCAGACGGCCCTGGCTGTCACTTCGTGTCTTCCCGGGCGGCAAGGAGAGCTGCCCGCTGGGCCTGCCAGGTGTCCAGGTCGATCTCACCGCTGGCAAGCCGGCGGTCGAGAATCTCCAGTGGCGACTCGCCGGTAGGGCGGGTCGTTCCGCCGCCGCCGGCGGGCAGCAAGCGCGTGACCAGCCACATGATCAGCCCCAGCAGGATGAGCCAGAACAAGCCCATCGCAAGCCATCCGAGTGGACCCATGCCACCGCCATACCAACCCATCATCGTGAGCTCCTCCTTCGCGTGCCCGGTTCTCCTGCTGTTACCACCATGGCGTCCGACTGCAGCCTTTGTATCGCGTCGACCTCGAGCAATGCCATGAGCAGGGATCAGGTGACGTTGAGCTGGGTATACATCCCGGCGCTGTAGTGGCGGGGCAGGTTGCAGACCAGTTCATAGTGTCCGGGCGCCAGGGTTACGGTCACCCAGCCTGAGGCACCCGGCGAGATCCCATAGCCGGCGCCTGCGCCACCTGTCTTGGATGCTTCGCCGAGACTTCCCACCTCATCGATCTTGCCGTCGCCACCAGCTGAGCGAGCGCCCGCAGTCCGAGAACCGTCAAGCGGCAGGACAACCATCTCATGATCAATACTCCCGTCGTTGGTCACCAGAAATGACACGGTCCCATGGGGCACTGCGGCGTGGTCCGCGCTCAGGCCCATTGCGCCGTCACCCATCATGCCGTTGCCCTGGCCGCCCATCATCGATCCACCCATGCTCATCAGGGAGACGTTCACGACAGTTCCGGGGAGCTTCGTCGCCGCCCGCGGTGAGCCGGAGACAAATCCGTGGCCACCGGGACCTGCCCCGCCGCGCACCCCCAACGGCCCCGAGGACGGGCCGCCGATGACGCCGACGGCCACCGCCGCCGAGGCGACCAGGGCGACTATGGCTGCGGTCAGCGCCCCAACCAACAGGGGACGTCTGGCGGTACTCACTTGTTAACGTCCTGGACGCCCAGGAG
The DNA here is from genome assembly GCA_003157445.1 of Micrococcales bacterium. Lineage (GTDB taxonomy): Bacteria > Actinomycetota > Actinomycetes > Actinomycetales > Dermatophilaceae > UBA4719. The sequence continues at coordinate 6,844 of PMJN01000380.1, read as the reverse complement.
AGTGGCCCGCTGGGCCTGCCAGGACGGCAGATCCAGCTGCCCGCTGGCCAGTCGGCGGTCGAGGATGTCCAGTGCCGAGTCACCCGTACCTCGGGCCGGACTGCTGCCGCTGTCGGGCAGCAACCGCACGACAAGCCACACGATCAGCCCGAGCAGGATGAGCCAAAACACGCCCATACCAAGCCATCCGAGCGAACCCATTCCGCCGCCGCTATTCCAGCCCATCATGATGAACTCCTTTGCTGTACCTGCCCGGGTGATCGGGCATAAGTCAACCCTTTCGCTCGGATGCTGCGGTCGGAGCCAGAAACCATGAAGAAACGATGTAGAAGACGGGCTTCGTCACGCGGCGGAGGGTGGCCCGCCGTGCTGGGTGTCGTTGGTTGGTGCCCCGCCATCATCGCGAGCATCTGGCGTCCACCGGTGCGCAAGAACCGCCACACCAGCAGTGCGGAAGGATCAGAAGGCGATGTTGAGCCAGGTGGTGTAGTTCCATGTGATGCCCTGGTTGGGCATCCGGGCGCTGGCGCGGTCGGGAGCCAGGCCGGTGAGGCCGAAGATCAGTTCCACGGCGTAGCCGGTGGCAACCATGGCTGTGTAGAACAACCCGGTGACCGCTGTCGTCATCTTCAGGCCGTAGTACCTGCGGTAGATGTTGAGGATCGCCAGGATCAGCAGGTCGGCGAAGATGAACGAGATCACCTCGCCGAAGCTGATGCCTCCGATCCACAGCACCACAGCTGGGGGCACGTTACCGACCGGACACACGAAGCTGAGCATGGCGACCGTCGGGCCGATCAGCGGACCTCAGATCGCGGTGAGGACCGGATGCCCATCCAGGAAGAACCCCTGCCAGAACGCGTCCGGCACCCACGCGCCGATCGTCCCGGCGATCAGCAGTGCCCGCGGCAAGGTCCTTCCAGATAGCGGCCCACTCCATCACGAACACGCGCGCCACCGACGTGAACCCGTCCGCGGAAGTCAGCCGGCGCCAGAAGCTGCCCTGGGTCTAGATGGACATATCCATCGCGGCGTGGCCCTTCATCGACCCGGCAACGCCCCTCTCGGCCTGCTCGGCCGCTTACGCAGGAGCGCCACATGAGCAGAAGCTGCTGGAGTTGCTCTGCAGCATCGTTTTCGGGCCGACTGACAGCCGAGCGTGCTGGACGTCGTCCAGGTCGTTCCGCTGTTGTCCGCTGTAGCGGTCCTGGGGATGGCGCGCTGCTGGCGGCTCTGGAAGTCCACCCGCGGGTGATCATGCGGTCCGGTGTCACGCAGACGTGTCGATGACGTTGGAGATCTATTCGAACGCCAGCCCGATGGCGACCCGCGCAGCGCAGGCTGGGGGGGAGCCCCTTCAGGTGCTCCTTCTGGCCCCTTTCCTTAGGGCCTGCGGGAACTCTTGTCGCTTACAGAACTTAGCCTTCTGCCTCTTCGTCCCAGCGAAGCGCTGCGCCGGCTGGGGGAGCCCGTTCGATGAGCAGGTCAAAGTTCGGACTTGTTGCGGTAGTGGCGGTATCTTGCTGAGGTACTGGCAGCAAGAGAGGCCCTCACCAACTCTGCTAAGGGCCTCTGATGACCTGCGGGAATACAGTCGGGGNNCGAACTTCCCGCAGCCCCAACCATATTGGTGGCTGAGCACGGACGAGTGGCACACAGCCCGGCTGGATGGCAGATCGCGGTGGTGGTGTTGCGGTAATTCGTTGCGGTACTGATGGTGGCCCAGTGGGTACGAGCCACGGGGTGAGTGCATCTAAGCCATCGTGGTGTTGATGGGGCCAGTCGGGCTCGAACCGAGACTCATGGATTAGGGGGCCATCTGGGTTTGCGTGTTGGCGCGAATCCTGTTGATTTCGTGCGTAATCACCTCTCAGCGCTTTGCGCGATGTGGGGGTGGTTCTCGCGCTCGTGCGGACTCTTTGCGGACTCCCAAGTGCTCGGCTCAACGCGGTGTCGACGAGGTGTTTGCCTTAGGTTGGCGCCAAAGACACGCCGAGTGGCACATGCTCAGGTGGACCGTATGGACGTTGTCGTCCACCCCGTCGCCCAAGGAAGTTCGTGGAAGAATCAGGACGAACCCGGGAGGCAGAGATGCGCTGCAACATCACCCAAGACGGCGAGGCCGTTGAGATCCACGTCCAGGACGCCGGAGACCGCGCCCCGCAGGTGCTCGCCTCGCTCCAGGAGTGCCAGGAGGGACGGTGCAGCTGCCCGACCGATCAGTACAACCGGCTCGCGAGCATTGAAGTGGGAGGCTGCGACGGCGAGCTCACAGTTCACCTCACACCACACCGCGGTGAGCACCTGGACCCTGATGCGCTGCGTGCCTGCATGGACTACACCCTGGAATCCGCCTCTGACAATCAGTCGTAGGCGTGCCCGCATCGTCGCAGAACTGGCGCTGTTGATGCCCCCGACCCAAACCGAGCGTGATGCGAGGTGGTTGCGGGCGGCCTGGCAAGCCAAGGCCCTGGCCTGGTCGTCCCTGGCCTGGATGACCGGTGAAGGTGTCCTTGGCCTGATTGCCGGCATCGCTGCTAACTCGATCTCCCTGATCGGGTGGGCGCTCGGCTCCGTCATAGAGGGCCTGGCCTCGATCATCGTGATCTGGCGATTCACCGGTTCCCGAGCGGTGTCTGAGACTTCAGAGCGGCGCGCACAACGAGCCGTCGCAGTCTCCTTCTTCCTGTTGACTCCCTACATCGGGGTGGAGTCCATCCGCGACCTTGGCGGCGCACATGAGATGACGTCGAGTGTTCTCGGGGTGGCTGTCACCGCCGCCAGCCTGGTCGTGATGCCGCTGCTGGGGCGGGCCAAGCAGCGGCTGGGCGAGCGGCTGGACTCTGGTGCCACTGTCGGAGAAGGGATGCAGAACTACCTGTGCGCCGCCCAAGCCGGGGCCGTCCTGCTCGGGCTGGGCGCGACGGCAGCGTTTGGGTGGAGCTGGCTTGACCCGGTCATCGGACTGCTCTTGGCCGGTTGGGCCGTCTATGAGGGCATAGAAGCCTGGCACGGAGAGGACTGCTGCTAGGCATGTGGGATGCCCCCCGAACCCGCCTTTCGCTGGCCCCGGCGGGCCGATCGTCGTCCTGGGTCACCTTCAGTGCGTTATCGGGTCAGGGCGACTCGGGTTCTGATGACCGCTTCCAATGCCGGGATGCCGACGGGTTCGGTGGGGAGCATGGGCACTAGCGCCAGCCGGGTGGAGTGCTCATTCTTCACGCTGTTGATCTGGGGAAGTTCTTCGCTCGCGCGGAGTCGGAGAAGGTTTGAGGTGGGTGCTGCTGCGGCGAGGGAGTTGTTGACCACCCATGCCCAGGGGTGGATTTGTGCGCGCTCGAGATCGGCTTGCAGTTCGGCCGCTTCCAGGACCGGTGTGGTCTCGGCGAGGGTGACCAGGATGACCTTGGTGTCCTGAGAATCCTGCAAACGCATCAGCGGGGTGGTGAAGTGCATGTTCTCGCCCATGTTGCGGGCCACATCGCGGTGGTAGGAGCCGGTGGCGTCGAGCAGCAGCAGGGTGTGACCTGTGGGTGCGGTGTCGACGACGACGAACGTTCGGCGGGATTCGCTGATGACCCGGGAGAAAGCCTGGAAGACGGCGACCTCCTCGGTACACGGCGAGAGTAGGTCTTCGCTGAGCATGGCACGGCCCTGCTCGTCGAGCATTGCGCCCTTGGTGGCCATGACATGGTCTCGGTAGCTGCGCGTTGCCTCGGCTGGGTCGATGCTGGAGACCTGCAGGTTCTCCAAGATGCCGCCCAGGGTTTCGCTCAGGTGCCCGGCGGGGTCGGTCGTGGTCAGGTGCACCTGGTGGCCCCGGCCGACGAGAGCGACTGCGATCGACGCGGCGATGGTGCTCTTGCCGACGCCACCCTTGCCCATGCACATGATCAAGCCGTGGTCCTGGGTCGCGAGCTCGTCGATCAGGTCGGACAGTGGGGCCTCGGTGAAGCTCTGCAGTGGTACTGCCATCGCTGTCGTCAGCGTGGGCTCGTTGGTGGTGAACAGGGCCCCCAGTGCGTCGACGCCGACCATGTTGGTGGCCTTGAGCTCGACCTGATCGAGCGGCAGATTCCTTAGGTCGGCGGGTAGGGACGCTATCGCGGCCTGCTCCCGAAGGCGGATCGCGGTCGCGAGCGGGTCGGTGTCATCGAGCGGGGCAGGCAGAACCGCGTTGATGATCAGGTGCTGGCGGGTCAGGCCGATCGCGGCGAGCTCACGATGGGTTCGCATGATCTCGGCAAGGGAGGACTCCTGGGCTCGGGTGACCAGGACCAGCCGGGTGCGACTGCTGTCGGCCAGGGCCCCGACCGCGCCGGCATAGACGGCGCGTTGCTTCTCCAGCCCGGCAAGGGGTCCGAGACAGGAAGCATCTCCCTTGCCCTCGTTGAGGAAATCGGTCCAGGATCCAGGCAGCTGCAATAGCCGGATCGTGTGCCCGGTCGGCGCCGTGTCGAACAAGACGTGATCGAAGCGCCCCGCGGTGCCGCCGGCGTCGGTGAGCAGGGCGGTGAACTCGTTGAACGACGCGATCTCGGTGGTGCACGACCCCGACAGCTGCTCTTCGATCGAGCGCACGTCCTTGGCGGGTAGCAGGGCGCGGACCGGGCCGATGATGCGTTCCCGGTAGGCCTCGGCTGCCTGTTCGGGGTCGATCTCAAGGGCTGAGAGTCCCTGAACGGTAGGGACCTCGGTGATGGTGTTGCCGATGCTCAGCCCGAATACCTGCCCGACGTTCGAGGCGGGGTCGGTACTGACCAGCAGGATCTTCTTCCCGGCCCTGGCCAGCGTGAGCGCGGCGGCACACGCAATAGAGGTCTTGCCCACCCCTCCCTTGCCGGTGAAGAAGAGGAACCGGGGTGCGTTGTCCAGGAACTTCATGTCGCCGCCGTTCTCAGCAACAACCGGCGGTCTCGGAGCTGGTGGAGCTGGAGCAACAGCTGTCTGCTTCGGAGCTGGAACAGCAGGCGCCGGCGGCGGGTGCCGCCGCGGTCAGGCCAAGCATCGTTGCTCCTGCCGGTGTTGGGAGTGCCCCTGCGGTGACGGCCGCGGTCACGCCTGCCCACTCGGCCAGCTGGGCTCGGTCGGGGTAACGGCCTGTCATGGCGGTGACGCCGTCGACCAGGACCAGCGGCAGTCCCTTGGACCCGACGACCTGAAGGAACCCCTTGACTGCCTCATTCTCGGCGAAGGCAAGCGGTTCACTGGCCAGGTTGTATCGGCGCACGTTGCCGCCCTGACTACGAACGAAGTCCATGTCGGCAGAGAACGTGACCAGGCCCTGGTCGACGTCCTCGCCGCAGACTCCCGTCGCGCAACACAGGGCCGGCTCAAATACCTCGACAATGGTCATGGATGTTCCTTTCGTTTCGAGCTGGTCAGTTACGACCGGTTCAGTGGAGGCGCGGATGATCGCGGCCTGAGCGTGGGTGTGCACCCGGTGAGTTGGGCGGATCTCGATATTCGTGAACCCCGCGGTGCTGAGCGCCTGGGTGAACTCGGCGCCTGTGAGGGCGCCCGCGATGCACCCGGTCCACTCACTCATGTCAGCCTTCGTGGCCTCGTCCATGTCCTCGTCCGCGATGACATCAGAGAACGCGAGTCGTCCTCCGGGGCGCAACACCCTGGCAGCCTCTGCGAGCACGAGGTCCTTGTCGGCGGCGAGGTTGATGACGCAGTTGGAGATCACCACGTCGACGCTGGCGTCGGGCAGCGGGATGTCCTCCAGGTAACCCTTGAGGAACTCCACGTTGTCCACCTCGGCCGCGCCTGCGTTGCGTCGGGCGAGCTCGAGCATCTCGTCGGTCATGTCCAGACCGATCGCGCGCCCTCCTGGTGAAACCCGGCGGGCCGAGATCAGGACGTCGGCGCCGGCACCAGAACCCAGGTCGAGGACTACCTCACCGGGGTGCAGGTCGGCGACCGCGGTCGGCACGCCGCAGCCGAGCGAGGCCGCGATGGCATCGTCGGGAGCACCCTGGGCCTCGGCACCGTAGAGCTCGCCGCCGAACACGATCCGGCCCGCTTTGTCGGTCAGCGCGACCGCTGCCGGACCGCAACACGAAGTCTCCGCCGCAGGGGCGGGCAGATCGGTCGTGGCCGTGGGCGCCGCACCACAACACGAGGTCTCGACCACGATGGCTCCTTCGTGGTCTCCGGCCGCGGATCGGGTAGCGGCACCGGCATACCGCCGGCGAACGATCTCTCGGATCTCCTCAGGTGCGCTCATGACTTGTCTCCTCCTCGGTCCAACGAACGGTGATTAACACTCTGCTGCCCGTGCGGTGCCCTGGTCGCGCAGATGGTGCTCGGCGTCGAGGGCTGCGGCGCAGCCGGATCCCGCGGCGGTGATCGCCTGACGGTAGGTGTGGTCGACGAGGTCTCCGGCGGCGAAGACCCCGGCGATGTTGGTCGCCGTGCTGGCGGGCTGGACTGTGACATAACCGTTCTCGTCCAGGTCGATGACGCCCTTGATCAGCTCGTTGCGGGGGTCGTGACCGATGGCCACGAAGACCCCGGTCACCGGCAGCAGGCGGGTCGCGCCGGTGACGGTGTCGCGCAGGGTCACCGCGGTGACCTTGTCCTGGCCGTGGATCGCCTCCACAGAGCTGTTCCAGGCGAATCGGATCTTGGGGTCGGCCATCGCGCGGGCGGCCATGATCTTGGAAGCGCGTAGCTCGTCGCGGCGGACCGCGATGGTGACGGAGGCGGCGAACTTGGTCAAGAAGGTGGCTTCCTCCACGGCGGAGTCTCCGCCGCCGACGACCACGATGTCCTGGTCGCGGAAGAAGAACCCGTCGCAGGTGGCGCACCAGGACACGCCGTGGCCGGAAAGGCGCTG
>PMJN01000018.1 GCA_003157445.1 Micrococcales bacterium | reverse complement strand
GAACCGCACCTGTACCAGGACGCCGCCCTTCTTCAGCTGAAGGGCCTCGACCTTGCCGACGGTGACCCCGCGATAGGTCGCCTCGGAGCCTGTGAAGATCCCGCCGGAGTCGGCGAAGTCAGCAGAGACAACGTAGGTGCCGCCCATGATCTTGTCGGTAAGCCCGACGTACTGGGCCGACAGGATCGACACGGTCGCGACAGTGACCAGGGCGAACACGAGCAGCTGGACCTTGGTCGATCGCCGGATCATGCGGCACCCCCGGTGTGTATGAGTGACAGCCATGAATAGTCCGTGAACCCGGACCCGAACCCGGACCCGAACTCTTGCAACGACCGCTGGTTTCCCAGCCCGAGGCACACGACTCCGATGCATGGGGACGGCGTCGGTATAGGACCGAGCGGCACCAGTGGCGGGACGGATGGGGTCGGTAGGGGTGGCAGCGGCAGGGGCGGGACAGTGGGCAGCCCCGGGACGGGAACCGTTGGTAGCGCAGGCTGTCCCAGGTTCTGTTGCACACTGTGCAGGTTGAGATCTGCCGTGGCGTACAGGTTGGTGTAGTCGCCGCGGATGGTGTTGGCCGCCTCGTCCGGGAACGGATAAGTGAGCAACAGATGGAAGGATTCCGGGAGGCTGTCACCGGCGCTGGCGAGCTGGCCGAGCACGGGAGCGAGAGCCTGGAGATCAGCCACCGTGTCTGCCTTAGCCGCCGTGATGACCCTGGTCCCCACCGCACCCAGGTTGCTCAGCGCCGTCAGCATTGTGGTCAACTGCTTTCGCTGGTCAGCCAGCACTTTCAGGCCCTTGGGCAGTGCCTCCAAGGCAGCGGCGAGGTCGCCCTTGCGTGCTGCGATCTTGGCCGATAGCGCGTCGATGCCCTCTATTGCGCGAACGATCTCTGACTTCTGCTTGTCCAGACCGCCTACGAAGGTGTTGAGCTGGACGATCAGATCGCGGATCTGGGTCTCGTTACCGCCCAGCGCGTGAGAGAGCTCGGTCTCGATCACCTTGAGCTGTGCGACGCCGCCACCGTTCAGGAGCAACGACAGCGCACTGAGGACCTCTTCCACCTCGGCATTGCGCCCGGTGTGGGCCAAGGGGATATTGTCACCGTCGCGAAGGATACCGACCGGTGTGACGCCGGTCGGGGGCTCTAACTGGACGTATTTCTCACCCAGCAACGAGGTCTGCTTCAGTTCTGCGACCGCGTTCTGGGGCAGCTTGACCGAGTCCGGCAGACGCACCGTGACGCGGGCCGCCCAGCCGGTGAGCTCGATCTTCTCAACGGTGCCCACGGTGACCTGGTTTACCTTGACCGACGACTGAGGTACGAGATCCAGGACATCGGCAAACTCGGCAGTCACCCGGTAGACGTCACCACTGCTGGCTGCACCGCCCGGCAGGGGCAGGTCATAGATGCCCTGGCAGGCGCTCAGAGCTGTCATCGACACGATGGCAGCAGCCGCAGTCGCCATACGGCGTGGAATCCCAGCTACCCGGTTCATCAGGGAGTCCTTGCAGGTGCGGCTGGAATCTTCAGTTGCGACTGGATGTTCTTACACAGGTCCGTGTTGCCGGTGCCGGTCGGACCGTTGATCAGTGCGCAAATCAACAGGGCCGGGTCGTCGAGCTGTGCGGCGTTGTTGCGTGTATCCAATGTCCCGCTGGTCGGGTTGTAGGCGTGGTTCAGGTTGCTTACCGCGACGGGAGCGTTCGTCAGGGTTTCGGCCAGAGCGTCGCGCTGCTTGGCGATGGTGGTCGTCACCGCAGTGAGCTGGCTGATGTTAGTGGTGAGGACAGCCCTGTTGTCGTGCACGAACGTTGAGGTCTCACTCAAGGCGATAGCCAGGTTCTTCAGCGCATCGCCAAGGTCGCCTCGCTCCCCGGCGAGCTGGTCGGAAACGCTGGCGAGGTCGCCGTTGAGGCTGCGAACCTGGGAGTCGTTGGTGGCCAGTGTGCTGGTGAAGGACTGCAGGTTCTTGACCGTCGAGAACAGGTCGTCCTTGCCGCCGGCCAGTGTCTGCAGGGCCAGCGACAGGTCGTGGTTGGTGTCGTGGATCGCGCCCCCCTGACCCTTTAGGTTCTTGGCGCCGGTGTCCAGCAGCCGGGACAGTGCCCCATTCTTGTTCGCACCGTTAGGGCCGAGGGCGACCATCAGGTCATCCAGGCTCTGGGTTATCCGGTCCAGCTCGACCGGGACTGCGGTGTGGCTTCGGGCAATGGTTGAGCCGGTGGTCATCACTGGCCCTGACGTGTACGCCGGTAAGAGCTGGACGTAGCGATCGCTGACCAGCGATGGGGACACGACCGCAGCCTTGGCATTGGCCGGAACCTTGACCGCGGCGTCGTATTCGAACTCCACTGCCACGTGGTCGCCCTCGGGGGTGACGGACGTGACCGTACCGATCGGCACGCCGAGGACACGCACATCGGATCCCGGGTAGAGACCCACCGCACGGGAGAACATCCCGGTGACCTGAATCGGATGTGTGCGCGGCCAGATGGCGAACCCCGTGGCAACCACAGCTACCGCGACGGCCGAGGCGACCACCTTGCCCAGGACTGCGACGGTTCGGGGTTTGGCGTCCCGAGCTCGCGCACCGCCGAGTTTGACGACCAACGCGTCGACCGACCTGATCGGGTTGGGGACTCTCATGGCTTCACAACCCCCACCGGGATCGTCAAGTTGGCAACGTAGGTGTCAAACCAGCGTCCGTTACCGAGCGTGTTGGCGTAGACCCGGGTGAACGGCGCCATTTCTGCGATGGTCTTGTCGAGGTCTTGCTCGTGTTTGGTCAGAACGGCCAAAACTGCGGTCAGCTGGTCCAGAGCCGGTTTCAGGGCGGCACGGTTGTCCCGCACCAGATCGGTGAGCTGAATGGCCAGGTCCGAGGTGTTGGTGAAAAGGGTGTGGATCGCCTCTCGTCGTGCCTGCAGCTCCACGAGCAACAGATCGGCGTCCTTGATGAGCTTGGCCGTCGTGTCGTTTCTGGAGGCCACGGTGGCGCTGACGCGGTTGGCCCGGGCCAGCAGCGTGCGTAGCCCTGTATCTCGGGAGGCGATCGTCCTGGAGAGACGGGACATTCCGTTCAGAACTAGCTTGACGTGTGCAGGGCTGTCCTGAAACTCCTTGGCCATGACGTCCAGCGACCCAGCCAGCTGCCCGGTGTCGATCTGCTCCGTGGTGGTCGTCAGGTCCGAGAAAGCGTTGACGATGTCGTAGGACGAGACGGTGCGCACCAGCGGGATCTCAGCGTCCGGCGGCAGTTGGCCTGCTCCACTGGGTACGAGCGAGAGATACTTTTGCCCCAGCAGGGTCTGCAACCGGATCGATGCGCTTGTAGCCGGACCGAACGCCGCGTTAGCAGTGATCTTGAAATCGACCCTCACGTG
>PMJN01000080.1 GCA_003157445.1 Micrococcales bacterium | reverse complement strand
TCGTACCAAGGCTGCTGACCTAGCTAGTGCAGGCGCGGTGAGGGTCGACCGACGCACTGTGGGTAAGTCGGATCGGGTATGTGCGGGTGCCTGGCTTGAGGTGTCGCTCCCGGATTCTCCAGCCTCAGCTGGGCTTGCGGTGGTCGCGGAGCCCGTGCCGGGGATGTCCGTGATCTACGACGACGACGACCTAGTGGTCATCGACAAGCCCGTCGGTGTTGCTGCCCATCCCAGTGTTGGCTGGACCGGCCCCACTGTGATCGGCGGACTGGCGGCGGCCGGCTATCGCATCTCCACATCGGGTGCGGAGGAACGTCGCGGAGTCGTACATCGACTCGATGTCGGGACCAGTGGTCTGATGGTGGTCGCCAAGAGCGAGCACGCTTACACCGTGCTCAAACGAGCGTTCAAGGAGCGCACGGTCGACAAGACTTACCACGCTCTGGTCCAGGGCTTACCCGACCCGCTTAAGGGCACCATTGATGCTCCGATTGGTCGCCACCCCAACCACGACTACAAGTTTGCCGTGATAGCAAGCGGCAAGGCCAGCGTCACTCATTACGAGGTCATCGAGGCGTTCCGGTCCGCGTCGCTGGTGGCGGTCCACCTCGAGACTGGTCGCACCCACCAGATCCGGGTTCATTTCTCCGCGCTTCGCCATCCCTGCGTCGGAGATCTCACCTATGGCGCGGACCCAGCTCTGGCCAAGAAGCTCGGCCTGGAACGCCAGTGGCTCCACGCCGTCGGGCTTGGGTTCCAGCATCCCAGCAGCGGCGAGCGGGTCGACTTCACCAGCCAATACCCACCTGATCTACAGACCGCGCTGGACCGCGTCACCGGCTAGGGGTTCTGTCCCTGACAGGCTCCGCCCAGCGACGGCACGGCATACGAACAGTGTCCGCAGCCCGGCATAGACTCTGTGTCAATGTCTCAGTTGTCCTCTCCCGCAGCGGGTTCGCCCGACAAGAGCTTCGTCCACTTGCACGTGCATACCGAGTACTCAATGCTCGATGGCGCTGCCCGGATTGACGAGCTGTTCGAGAACGCCGCGCAGATGGGCATGCCCGCGCTGGCCACGACGGACCACGGATACATCTTTGGGGCCTACGAGTTCTGGTCCAAGGCCAAGAAGTACGGGATCAAGCCGATCATCGGACTGGAGGCCTACCTCACTCCTGGCACGCACCGCACAGACAAGACCCGCGTCAAGTTCGGTGACGGCGGTCGCGATGACGTCTCAGGTTCGGGCGCCTACACGCACATGACGCTGCTGGCGCGCACTACCGAAGGCATGCACAACCTCTTTCGGATGAGCTCGCTGGCCTCGATGGAGGGTTACTACTTCAAGCCGCGCATCGACCGTGAGTTGCTGGCGAACTATGGTCAGGGTCTGATCGGCACGACGGGGTGCGCCGGTGGCGAGATCCAGACCCGGCTGCGCCAGGGTCAGTACCGCGAGGCGGTTGAGGCGGCAGCTGAGTTCCGCGACATCTTGGGCGCGGAGAATTTCTACTGCGAGGTCATGGACCACGGCATCGATATCGAGCGCCGGACCATGAAGGACCTGATTCGCTTGTCCAAGGACCTCGGTCTGCCCCTGCTCGCGACCAACGACCTTCACTACACCAAGGCCGAGGACGCCAAGGCCCATGCGGCGCTGCTCTGCGTACAGTCCGGCTCGACTTTGATGGACCCGAACCGGTTCAAGTTCGACGCCGACGAGTTCTACCTCAAGAGCCCAGAGCAGATGCGTCACCTTTGGCGCGAGCTGCCCGAGGCGTGCGACAACACACTGTTGGTCGCCCAGCAGTGCGACGTGACATTCAGCGAGGGCGAAGGTGCCTACATGCCTCGCTTTCCGTGCCCCGAGGGTGAGGACGAGACCTCCTGGTTCATCAAGGAGGTGGAGCGCGGGCTCCACGTACGCTACCCCGCTGGGGTCCCGGATACGGTCCGCAGGCAGGCGGAGTACGAGACCGAGGTCATCGTCTCCAAAGGTTACCCGGGGTACTTCCTGGTGGTCGCCGACTTCATCGGCTGGTCCAAGAAGAACGGCATTCGGGTCGGGCCCGGCCGTGGGTCAGGGGCAGGTTCCATGTGTGCTTATGTCATGGAGATCACTGACCTCGACCCGTTGAAGCACGGTCTGATCTTCGAGCGGTTCCTCAACCCCGAGCGCGCTTCTCTGCCCGACTTCGACATCGACTTCGATGAGCGACGCCGTGGCGAGGTGATTCACTACGTTACCGAGAAATATGGCGAGGAGCGCGTCGCCCAAATCGTCACCTACGGCACCATCAAGGCCAAACAGGCGGTTAAGGACGCCTCGCGGGTGATGGGTTTCCCGTTCTCCATGGGTGAGAAGCTCACGAAGGCGATGCCGCCGGCGATCATGGGCAAGGACGTGCCCCTGTCGGGGATCTTCGACCCCCAGCACAAGCGTTATGCCGAGGCTGCGGCGTTCCGTCAGGTTCACGATGACGACCCTCAGGCTCAGGAGGTCGTCAAGACGGCTTTGGGCCTCGAGGGGCTGAAGCGCCAGTGGGGCGTGCACGCAGCGGGGGTCATCATGTCCAGCGCGCCACTTCTGGACCTGATCCCGATCATGCGCCGCGAGCAGGACGGCCAGATCATCACCCAGTTCGACTATCCCAGCTGCGAGGCCCTCGGGCTGGTCAAGATGGACTTCCTCGGCCTGCGCAACCTGACCATCCTGGACGATGCGTTGATCAACGTCCGAAGCAACCGTGGCGACGAGATCGACCTTGACGCCTTGAGCAAGACACTGAACGACCCAGCCACCTACGAGCTGCTGGGCCGGGGCGAGACCCTAGGCGTCTTCCAGTTCGATGGCGGCCCGATGCGTGCATTGTTGCGCCTGATGAAGCCGGATAACTTCGAGGACATCTCAGCGGTGGGCGCGCTCTACCGTCCGGGCCCGATGGGGGCCAACTCGCACACGAACTATGCCTTGCGCAAGAACCATCAGCAGGAGATCTCCTATCCACACCCGGAGCTGGCACACGCGCTGGAGCCGTTGCTGGGCACAACCTATGGCCTGATCGTCTATCAGGAGCAGGTGATGGAGATTGCCCAGAAGCTCGCCGGCTACACGCTGGGCAAGGCTGACCTGCTGCGCCGCGCCATGGGCAAGAAGAAGCGATCGGTGCTGGACGCTGAGTACCTCGGCTTTGAGGCAGGCATGGTGGCTAACGGTTTTAGCCCTGCCGCCATCAAAGCCCTGTGGGATGTTCTGGTCCCTTTCTCTGACTACGCGTTCAACAAGGCGCACAGTGCGGCCTACGGACTGGTCTCCTACTGGACCGCCTACCTGAAGGCTAACTATCCGGCTGAGTACATGGCAGCCGTGCTGACCAGCGTGCGCGACGACAAGGACAAGTCTGCCCTCTACCTCAACGAGTGCCGTCGAATGGGTATCAAGGTTCTGCCACCGGATGTCAACGAGAGCTCAGCCAACTTCACTGCGGTCGGGACCGACATCCGCTTCGGCCTGGCCGCCATCCGCAACGTCGGCCACAACGTGGTTGAGGCGATCGTGGCCGCACGTCAGGACAAGGGGCGGTTCGTCTCCTTCGAGGACTTTGTGCGCAAGTCACCGGCCGTCGTGTGCAACAAACGCACCATCGAGTCGCTGATCAAGGGCGGCTCCTTCGACTCCATGCAGCACACCCGTCAGGGTCTGGTTCGTATCCATGAGGCCTACATCGACGCGCTGGTGGACGAGAAGAGGCAGGAGGCCATCGGTCAGGACTCGCTCTTTGGGGGCTTTAGCTTCGGTGACGCAGCAGGCGGAGCACAGGGCGCTGACGGTGGGGTTAGGACGTCCTTGCTGACGATGCCCCCGATTCCGACGATGGAGTGGGACAAGTCAACGCTGCTGGCATTCGAACGCGAGATGCTCGGCCTTTACGTCTCTGATCACCCGCTGTTCGGCATCGAGCACGTCCTGGCCCAACACGCAGACACCTCAATCGCATCGCTGACCGGTGACGACAGCAAGGCTGACGGTGCCAACGTCACCATCGCCGGGCTGATCACAGGGCTGCAGGTCAAGCGCACCAAGAAGGGTGACCTCTGGGCCATTGCCACGGTCGAGGACCTCGATGGTGCAATCGAGTGTCTCTTCTTCCCGTCGGCCTACATGACCGTTTCGACCATGCTCAGCCACGACGTCGTGTGCGTGGTGCGAGGGCGTCTGAACCGCCGCGATGAGACACCGACGATCTTCGCCCAGGAGCTCACCCTGCCCGACATCAAGGAGGGGCCGCGAGGGCCTGTGGTGGTGTCCCTGCCATTGAGCAGGGCCACTAACGGCCTGGCGGAGCGAATTAAGAGGGTGCTCAGTGAGCACCCTGGGGTGACCGAGGTTCACCTCAAACTCACGCAACCGGGGCGCTCGGTGCTCATGCGGCTCGACGACTCCCTACGTGTGAGCGCGTCTCCGGCCCTGTTCGGTGACCTGAAAGCTCTTCTTGGACCTGCCTGCTTGACCTGAGGTGCTGGCGGTGCACAGCAGCCACCTGACCAGCCGCCTTGGTGGGCGCTCCGGATGGGAGCGGGTTTGTCGGCTACCGTTCCGTTGTGAACACCGTAAAGCCTGTCGTCACCAAACACCTCGAGCACGTTCGTGAGCACCACGGTGACCGGGTCATCGACCCATTCGAGTGGTTGCGGGACAGGGACGACCCCGAGGTGATTGCGCACCTTGAGGATGAGAACGCTTACGCCGAGGCCATGACGAGTCATCTCGAACCTCTGCGAGTGCAGATCTTCGACGAGATCAAGTCGCGGACCCAGGAGACAGACCTGTCGGTGCCCGAGGCCTACCGCGGCTGGTGGTACTACTCGCGTACGTTCGAGGGCAAGCAGTATGCCGACCAGTGTCGGGTTCGTAAGGTGGTGGGGCGGGGGCGACCACGTCTGGAGCCTGGGGTCACACCCGAGGGTGAGCAGTTGTTGCTGGACGGCAACCTTGAGGCGCAGGGGCACGAGTTCTTCTCGCTGGGGGCCTTCGAGGTGAGCATGGACGGGCGCAGGATCGCCTATGCCGTGGACTTTGAGGGTGACGAGCGGTTCGCCCTGCGGGTCAGGGACATCGAAACCGGCGCTCTGGTCGACGAGGCGGTCACTGCGATCGGATACGGCGCGGTGTGGTCGCTGGACGGGCAGCACCTCTTCTACACCCGGATGGATGATTCGTGGCGTCCCTATCAGGTCTGGCGCCACCAGGTGTGCACCCCCGCCCAGGACGATGTCCTGGTGTTCGAGGAGCCGGACGAACGGTTCTGGATGGGGATCGGGTCCTCGCGCGACGACGCCTGGGTCATCATCCAGGTAAGTTCCAAACTGACCTCCGAGGTGTTGTTGCTCGATGCTGCACTGCCTCTTGGCCAGCCTCGCGTGGTGACCCCTCGTCGCCACGGGGTTGAGTACGACGTCGAGCCGGCGGGAGATCGTCTGCTGATCGTGCACAACGCAAACCACCCCGATTTTGAGCTGGCACAGGCACCCCTGGATGCCACGGGTCACCAGCAGTGGTCGCCGTTGGCACAGACTGTTCCCGGAGAGCGTCTGCTGGCTGTTGAGGCCTTCGCCTCCCATGCAGTGGTTTCCCTGCGACGTGATGGGCTCACGGCACTGAGGGTGATACCGCGCGACCGGTCGGTCCCCTCGGGTTTTGGCCCAGCGCAGGACCTCGCCTTCGACGAGCCGTTGTACTCGGTCGGGACCGGTAACAACCCGGAGTATGAGACCTCAGCGGTGCAGGTCGTGTTCGAGTCGATGGTCACTCCCAAGACCATTTCGGACTACGACCTCGGCACTGGTGAGTACACTCTGCTCAAGGCTCAGCCGGTGCTTGGTGGATACGACCCGTCCGACTATGTTCAGCGGCGCGAGTGGGCGACCGCAGCCGATGGGACGCTGGTGCCGATCTCGTTGATTCATCGGCGCGGCCTGACCGCGGATGGCACGGCTCCGGGGCTGCTCTATGGCTACGGCGCCTATGAGATCTCTATCGACCCCTACTTCTCAGTGGCCCGTCTGTCCCTGCTGGACCGGGGGTTCGTCTATGCCATTGCCCATGTGCGCGGAGGCGGGGAGATGGGACGCCAGTGGTATGACTTCGGCAAGATGGAGCACAAGGCGAACACCTTCACCGACTTCCTTGCCTGCGCTGACCATCTGGTCAGCTCCGGATGGGTGGCGCCGGATCGCTGCGTCGCGGAGGGCGGATCGGCCGGCGGTTTGCTCATGGGCGCAGTCGCCAACCTTGCGCCGGGGCGATTCAGGGCAATCCATGCTGCAGTCCCCTTCGTCGACCCGCTCACCACGATTCTCGACCCGTCGCTTCCCTTGACCGTGCCGGAGTGGGAGGAGTGGGGCGACCCCCTTCACGACGAGGAGGTCTACTGGTACATGAAGAGTTACTCGCCTTACGAGAACGTCGAGCCAGGCGTCTATCCCGCCATCTTGGCGACCACCAGCCTGAACGACACCCGCGTGTACTTCGTCGAACCTGCTAAGTGGGTGGCCCGCCTGCGTGAGACCGTGACCAGCGACCCAGTGCAACGACCCATCTTGTTCAAGATCGAGATGGTTGCGGGCCATGGCGGCAAGAGCGGTCGCTATGACGCATGGAAGCAGTACGCCTGGGAGCTCGCGTTCCTGATGGATCAGGTGGGCGTCAGCTAGGGGTGTTTGTCGGCCGAAGGCAGGTGCACCCGTTGCCAGGCTCGGGTGCGCAGATGCGGTCACCCAAAAACCCGCCGGCAGCATATTTCAGACGTAGGGTTGAAGTAAGCATGTGGCGCCCGAGCGGTGACGCACGATCTTTATAGTTTCGGTCCCGCGCTGCGGTGAGTCGTCGACCGGCGGCGTCAACCGAGGGACGCTCGCAATGTATGACCAGCCTCTATTTCTCAAGACGTTGTCAAGATTCGCCGTGGTTCTTCCGGCACGCTACGACCTTGAGACTGTGCTGACCGAACTTACCGAGAGCGTCACCGCAGTGCTGGGCCTTTCCGGTGCCGGGGTCACAATGGCCGACGACGGACGGCTGCGTTTCGTGACTGCGGTGAGCGAGGCCTCCGGGGATCTGGAGCGCAATCAGGAGCAGCAGCAGGCGGGCCCATGCAGGGATGCCTACGACACCGGTGATGTGGTTCGGGTAACCGACGTGCGCGAAGA
Source organism: Micrococcales bacterium (assembly GCA_003157445.1). Lineage (GTDB taxonomy): Bacteria > Actinomycetota > Actinomycetes > Actinomycetales > Dermatophilaceae > UBA4719. The sequence goes on along the minus strand of PMJN01000080.1, from coordinate 1,093 downwards.
GTCCGCCCGATGGCCGGAGTTCTCGGCCGCGGCCACCCATCTTTCAGTGGCCGGCGTCGCCGGAATCCCGATGCGGCTCGCCGATCAGATCATCGGCGCGCTCAACCTCTACGCGTCCGGGCCGCGCGTCTGGTCGGACGAGGAGATTGCGGTGGCCGGAGTGCTGGCCAACGTGGCGACCAGCTACGTGGTCAACGCCTCCAAACTGCGCCAGCAGGAGCAGTTGACCGAGCAGTTGCAGCACGCGCTGGAGTCGCGTGTGGTCATTGAACAGGCTAAGGGGATCACGGCCCAGCAGAACTCGGTCACCATCGATCAGGCCTACCAACTCATGCGCGGGCACGCCCGCAACAACAACGCCAGCCTGCGGCTTGTCGCGGAGGCAATCGTTGCCGTAGGGCTTCATGTCTGAGCCCGGAAGCCCGTCGGTCTGAACTCAGGTCGGGATTGTCTTGGGTGTTAAGGTCGCATTTGCTGCGTCTCTCCCGAATCTGGCGGCGCAGGTTTCTTGCTCGTGCTACTCCCGAACCTCGGTGGCCCGTGTCCTAGAATCCGGGACCACCGAATTGAGTCCGTTTTGGTTCAGCCACCCAATAATGTGCACGACTTCTTCACGGACGCTCGGGTGGGTCTGTCGCCGATCCCGTTTCCCACTAAGATCGTCGGCTACCTGGCCTCCGAGATGCGAACTGAAACAGTCGGTCGTCCTGCCCCGGGTCGCAAGGTGCGGGCCTGGAAAAATGCCATTCGCCAGGTGTTGGTCGTTGAGGTCGCGGGCCGGTTGGGTGATGTCGTCGAGGATCTGGACCGGGCGATCCAACTGGCTCTGGCCGACGGACCCCGCGCCGTGGTCTGTGACCTCTCGGCCGTGCTCCAGGACGCTGAACCGGTCGCCATCGAGGTGCTTGCGACGGCAGGTCGACATGTTCGTGACTGGCCCGGGATCCCCGTGGCCGTCGCCTGCCCCGACACCCATGTTCGCGAGGCACTGGTCGCCCACCCCCTGGGCCGGCACCTGATCGTGACGGCCTCACTGTTCTCCGCTGTCAACGAGGTGCTGGCAACCCCTACCCTGGCCGTTGAGACGCTACAG
>PMJN01000184.1 GCA_003157445.1 Micrococcales bacterium | reverse complement strand
CCCAAGGGCCTGCAGGACTCCGCCCACTGGGCCGATGCCGGCACCCTTGTCTGGTTCGCCGCCGCAGTTGTTCTGTTGACCTCGTTCTTCGTCATCGAGAACCGGGTATCCAACCCACTGCTGCCGATGCGCGTGCTCCTGGACCGCAACCGTGGTGCGTCGTACCTGATCTCCCTCATCACCGGCATCGGACTGTTCGCCATGTTCCTATTCCTGGGCCTCTACCTGCAGGCGATCCTGCACTACTCACCGGTCAAGGCCGGATTCGCGTTCCTGCCGTTCAGCCTCGGCATCATTCTTGGAGCCGGCGCCGCCGCACAGCTCCTTCCCAAGGTCGGGCCTAAACCCCTGATCGTGCCCGGTCTCATCGCTGGATCGGTGGGGCTGCTCCTGCTCACCCGGCTGACGCCCGACTCGGCGTACACCCTCCACGTTCTCGTGCCGATGCTCATCATCAGCGTTGGCATGGCGTTCGTCTTCATCCCGGTCTCCTCGACGGCACTGCACGCGATCGGTCACCACGACGCCGGTGTGGCCAGCGCGATGATCAACACCTCACAGCAGGTCGGTGGGTCCCTGGGCACCGCGCTGCTCAACACCGTCGCCGTCACGACCTCCGCGGCGTACCTGACTGCGCACACGGCGCTGGGGCGGGCCGCAACCCCCGCAGCCCTCACGCAGGGTTACACACGTGCCTTCGCGGTCGGGGCCGGCTTCCTGTTCGTGGCGGCGATCGTGGCGCTGTTCATGCTCAAGGTCGGCAAGGAAGCTGTGCTCGAGGACGACGCTCCAATCCCCGTTGGCTAACGCACTCGTGGATCGTGGAGCGGGCACCCATCGGCGGGTGACAGACTCGATGCCCGCGGTGTCCACCAGTGCCCACAGGGAGTAACGGTGACCGACTTGGGTATCAACGAGCGCAATGCTCTGCGGGAGCTAAAGACCGAGCTCACGCGGTTCATAATGTCCTACAAGTTCGCGACGGACGAGATGATGACGAAGATCAACATCTTGAATGAAGAGTTCAGCTCGATCCACGACTACAACCCCATCGAACACGTCAGGTCCAGGCTGAAGTCGCCCGAGGGCATCCTGAAGAAGGCATTGCGCACGGGCTGTCCCCTCGCGCTGGACGAGATCCGCGATCACATCCAGGACATCGCCGGGATCCGGATCACCTGCAGCTTCATCACCGACACGTATCGGGTCTGCGACATGCTCAGCCGCCAGCAGGACGTCACCGTGCTCAAGGTCAAGGACTACATCGCCTCACCGAAGCCAAACGGCTACAAGAGCCTGCATCTGCTCGTCGCAGTCCCTGTGTTCATGTCGGATCGGGTCCAGCCCGTCACGGTCGAAATCCAGATCCGCACGATCGCGATGGATTTCTGGGCCAGCCTGGAGCACAAGATCTACTACAAGTACGGCGGGAGTGTCCCAGCTACGCTGCTGGTCGACCTGAAGCGGGCGGCGGACGTTGCGGACCGTCTCGACGTGGAGATGGAGCGCCTCCATGAGCAGGTCGTCGCCCTCGGGATCGACCCCGACGACGTCGATGATCACGTCAACCTGGACTTGCTGTCGCAGCTGCCCATGTCCAGTGAGGTGCTGGAAGCGTTCGCACGCGGCCTCACCGGGGTACCCACCCCCAAGATGAATGAGGGCGCCTAAAACTTCACGGCGACGCGCATTTCATTGAGCCGTACTGATTCTCAGTGGTGGACGCAGAACCCGGGTGGGCCTGTGGGGCGCGATGCCAATGCATGTCGGACTGCTGCTGTTCGACTGGGTGCTCTCCGTGTGGTCCATCGTGACGCTCGTCGCGCTCGTACGACTCCTGCGGACGGAGAGGCATCAACCCACAACGCCCGACAACGCTTCGCATCCAGTCGTTGAAGCTTCGGTCTCGGGAATCCCAGATAACCAACGGCGTATGAGCACGCACGGAAGCCGTTCCGACCTGGTACAAGGATGGTCTTCGTCGTTCCGTAGCGGGATCCCTCACCGAACAAGAACGCACATGCCGCGATGGGCGTGCGTACTTGCCCGGTGCACGATCCTCGACCGGTGACCGCTCATGTCTTGAAATGGGGATCGATTTCCAACACACGTGAATCGGGTCGGGCCAGCCGGGCCTCAACGGTCGCTCCTTACTTGAACCAAGTTGAGCTTTCAGAGCTGCAGCTTGTATCCGTCGTGTGATGCGGTGAAACCCAGACGTTCGTAGAAGCGGTGTGCATCGGCGCGAGTCTTGTCCGTGGTGAGCTGGACTATTGGGCAACCACGGCGGCGCGCTTCTTCGATGACCCACTCGAACATCGCGGCTCCGAGACCCCGGCTTCGATGGCTCGCGGCGACCCGCACGGCTTCGACCTGCGCTCGAAGCGCCCCACGTCGCGCCAGGCCTGGGATGAACGAGAGCTGCATGGTCGCGACCACATCAATGCCCTCGGTTGCGACGACTAAGACCTGCGCAGGGTCGCTGTCGATGGCAGCGAACGCAGTCTCATAGGGTCTGAAGTCGTACGCTCCGCTGGCTGCTTCGCGAGTCCTGCCAAGCGGGTCATTGACGAGCAGGCCGACGATGGCGGGTAGGTCTTCGCGGGTCGCTCGGCGCAGTGTGATCGAGGAGCCTGGCATGTTCAGTTTCGCGAGAATATCGGGCACGTCCACACCTTCTCATCAAGGCCGACGGGGGATCGGTGACCAGTCAGAACGCCCTGCGAAGAAGGCCGTCTACTGTCTGCAGAATGGACCAAGCGAACGTGGATGAGCGCATCCAAGACTACTACACACAGCACTTCGCGGAGGCGGAGCGCCTCACCGTGCGTTCGGCTCAGGGCCGTTTGGAGTTCGAGCGAGTCCAGGAACTGATTGCCGCCCGTATCGGTCCGCACTCTCATGTCCTCGATGTTGGGGGCGCGACCGGGGTTCATGCCGCACCCCTGGCTGAGCTGGGTCATGACGTGATCCTGATCGATCCCGTTCCTGCTCAAGTGCAGGAGGCCAAACGCCAGGGCACATTTGAAGCCCAGGTCGGCGATGCTCGTGATCTTCAGTTCGGGGACGATTCCTTCGACGTTGCGCTGCTCTTCGGCCCGCTTTACCACCTTGCCGAACGTAAGGACCGCCTGCGCAGTCTGGGAGAAGCGGCGCGCGTGGTCCGCTCGGGTGGCTGGGTCTTTGCTGCGGTGATCCCCCGTTTCATCGGCCACGCTGTCCTCACTCTGGGCGAAGAAGCCCCCCACCCATACCCGACTGACTGGGTCTCTTTGTTGGAGCACGGGACCGCGGCACGCGGAGTCCTCTTTCCCGGCGCGCATTTCCATACGGCCGAGGAACTGGAAGAAGAACTAAGCCAGGTTGGCCTCACCGACATCAGCGTGTGCGCCATCGAGGGACCGGACGGTCTCGCCCTCGAACAGTTCGGCCAGGCCGATGAAGAGCTGCACCAGGCGGCGCTAACGATGGTTCGGAAGGTGGGCCACCTTCCAGGTATCCGTGACATGACCAACCACATGATGGGCATCGCACGAGTGCCCTGAGCGAAGCAACGCGAACGTCCGGATCAGCCGCGATGGGTACGGGTTTCTTGTCCGTAGATCGAACGGTGAGAAGACAGTCTCCGNNAACCGAACGGTGAGAAGACAGTCTCCGTGCTCAGGTCAGCCGGGCCAATCGGACTTTAGCTGCTCGTAGAGCTCGACAGATGCGTTGTAGTACGCGCCGGTTCGGCCCAGGTGCCGCATGCCCAGGCGTCGGCACACCCTCTGGGACGCCAGGTTCTCGGGCGCGGTCACGGCGATTACCCGCGGTAGTCCTGCGGCGAAAGCGTGCGAGAGGCCTGCAGACCCAGCCTCGGAGGCATAGCCGTTGCCCCAGTGGTCTGGATGCAGATGCCAGCCGATCTCGACCTCGGGTGATGTGCTGGATTCACCGCTCGACAGCGGAATGGGCTTCAGGAGCAGGTTTCCGACCAGCGCACCCTCGCCCAGCAGTTCGATGGCCCAGATGCCGTGGACCGGGTGGTCCAGCGCCCGTCGCCGTTCTATCGATGCCAGCGCCTCAGATCTGGCGGTCATCACGGCAGGACTGACGCCGACGTACTGCCTCACCTCCCAGCGGGAGTCCATGTCGTACAGGAAGTCGGCGTCGTCGAGAGTCCAGGCACGTAACAGCAGCCGGGCGGTTCTGAGCTCAATCACGCACGCATCGTCGCATCGGCCGCCCCCGACGCCGCACACGCACCACACGCGGCATGGTCGAGCGTTCCACGCTACGTACCTTCACGCTACGTACCTTCACGCTAAGTGCCTTCACGCTAAGTGCCTTTAGGAAGCGCCACCGTTGCGCTTGATCATGGCGCAGCGACGTGAGGCATCTATTCCAGGCATTGACGCGTCGTGTCTCATTTCCGCCGAAACTTCGCTGCCGATTTCGGAGCCGGAGAGCTCTTGGTACCCGAGTGTCTTGTAATAGGAGCCATTCCAGGGGACGTCACGGAATGTGGTCAGCGTCGTGGCCGGCCTGCTGTTGCTTCTACCCCAATGCTCGACGTGGGAGATGAGTTGGTGCCCGATGCCTTGGCGGGCGAATGCAGGGGCTACCGACACCCGTTCTATGTGGGCATTGCCGTCGAGCACTGTTGCAACGATGAATCCGGCGATCTCGCCTTGTTCCTCCGCTACCCAGATCAGCCCTTGTCTCTGACTTCGGCACAGGGCCTCCCGATCAGGTACGGCCTCCGCGACCTCTGGCATGCCGACCGAGTGGAAGCTCTGGCCAGCCTCGACCTCGAGAACGGCCAAGTTGTCGAGGTCCAGCGGCCTCGCCGAACGGATGTGTGTGGACGCCATGAGGCTCAGCCTCTCACTTCAGCAGACGTCCCAAGTTCGGCGGATCCGGTCGTATCTTGTCGACCGTCCGCCGTCCCGAGAGCGGATGGCCCGCTACGAGACGGAGATCAGCCAACGGCTGTCGGCCCCAATGGGCAGGTCAATGAGCAGTGGCGCTGGAACGGATCGGCGGTCACGTCGCTGAACTTCTCCTGGAGGGACGCCTACGTGTATGCGTGGGCCGCAACCGCTTGGAGTGATCAGGGCGTCGTTACCTCGACCCTCTATGGGGCCGGCACCTGGGACGGTGTTGAATACGCCCACGGTCAGTTCAGGCAGGCAGCCCCCGCCGAAGATCTACACACTCTTCACCAGGTGGCCGTGGGTCACCTTGCACTTGTACGGCAACGGAACGATCTCAATGGCAGGTGCTTCATCACAGCCACGACGAAGGTTGACAAACTCGTGACCGGCAAGAGGGTGGTCCTGGCCTGGATCGGCCTTGCCCTCTTTGGTCTCGTATTGCCTTGGCCGCTCAGTGGAATTCTTCCATTTGTCTCAGCCATCGCCTTGTGGAGACGGTGCCGCCTGCTCGCGATCGCTCTGGCTCTCTTGGGCGTCGCCATGTCCGTCCCGGGTGTCATCGCGCTTCCATAACTGCTGTCGCCGGCTGTTCTCGCTCGCCTTGTCGTATAGACCCTCAGATAAGCATCAGCGAACGCACTCAATTCGGCTACATCCGGTGATTCCTACCGTCCGGAAGCGGAACCCCGACCGGTCAGGCCAACTCCTTCGTCAGACTTGATCCGACGGCACGAGGCGGAACCAATGGACCACAACTGGTTCTGCCTCGCGAAGCTCCCAGGCGGGATCTCCTGCGTCGGCCCGGACCAGCTCTGCAACATCACCCCAGAAGGAAACATGGTCGCGGCGCCACTCGACGGCGTCGGCAAAACCCTCGCCCTCGGCATGGGCGACGTCGTCGCCGACCATGTGCAACGGCGTGATCGTGACCCTCGTCGTCTCTACGGTGCCGCGGACCGCACCTTGACTGTCGACCAGGGCACTGAGCTCACCGACCCTTGGCAGCGGATTGCCGGACAGATACTCGACTGCGAGCGAAGACGTAGCAGTCTTTCCCCCTCGCAACACGGACTGCAGCAGTCTGTCTCCAAGGCCATCATCACCGTCGTAGCCGAAGCTCGGCGTGCGCATCATGCACGCCAGCCTCCCACAACGCTCACGGGGCAGCGATCATGTTTGCTCATCAGAACCTCTGCGGTCACATGCTGGTCAGAAGGCTCCAGATCCGCCGAGGACCGAGCGCGCCCCGTCCCGCTCACCGATCCCTGGTCGGTGATCGACGAGGTCGTCCATCATCTGGAAGGTTCATTCACGGCGTGTGCGTTCGTCCTTGCGCGGCGTAGAAGCCGAAGGACACTCCGGCGAGCAACAGGACGGCGCCCACCACGGCCGCGTTCACGTCGGGGCCGTAGGAGCCTGCGGAGCCGTGGTGGCCAAGTCCGAACCGGTACAGGGCATTGGCCCCGTAGCGAAAGTTAGCCAGCACCGTGATTGCCAAGAACGGGACAGCGAAAGCCAGCAGCGCCAAGCTGCGCTCGGTCCTGGCCAGGACGAACAAGGGCAGGGCGATCGCGATGAGCAGGGTAGTGCCCTGGATGGGCAGCCTGAGCGGGCAGAGCACCACAAACACGCCAAAGCCCGTCAAGACGTAAGCCCTGCCGACGTGAGACACCCTGCGCCGGCGCGCCTGCATCCAGTAAAAGACCGCGATGACCACGTAGGCCACCGGCACGGCCACAACCCAGTAGACGGCGAGCCTCAGGGGGCTTTGGGTGAAGCCGGCCAGGTAGCCGTGCCTGAACAACGCACTGAACCTGCTGCTACCGCCCCAGCCGGCGCCGGCGGTGGTGAACCGATACAGCGGGACTGAAGCAAGAATCACCAAACCGAAAAGGACCAGCGGAAACCACAGGACAGATCCTCCATGGCGGGTCCAGGCGAGGGGGCCTTCACACCATCAATTCTGTCTGAGGCCTGAACTGGGCTGGCTTCCTGGCCCTGACGAACCTTGCCTTCTCCGGATACAGCCACCGCGCCTCTTCTCCTGGGCCAGCCCTGACCGGCATCACCCTACTCGTGCCAGCACTCAGCGTGTCTGGTCTTGCGGGACGGCAGCCTACGATCGCTCACCGCATGTGCGGCGTGATTTCTGAGGCGACCGTTGACCGGTCCCGACCGCGGAACGATGATCGAACGCGTCGGACCATAAGCCGCGGCGCCGTTGGAGGATCCCCAAATGGGGGCTGTCGACGGTTGACGCTGTTTGTCTCCCTCATGTGCCGTTGTGACTGTCACGTGTACTGGGGCTTGACCCTTGGTATGTGCGGCGGTAGGCGGTGGGCGTG
>PMJN01000540.1 GCA_003157445.1 Micrococcales bacterium | reverse complement strand
CCAGACGCGCGCCCTCATCGACCGTGACCCTCTGGTTGTACGAGGTGCCCTGGTGCGAGCGTGTGAACTTCGCGATCCGGTAGGACTGGTATGTCCCGTCGTCGTTGGCCACGGTGACCACGTCGGCGGAGACTTCCTGGACAACACAGGCCTTCTCGGCCCGCACGACGTCACCGGAGTCGAGCGCGGCGCGGTACTCCATGGCGGTGCCGACCAGCGGCGCCTCCGAACGCACCAGCGGGACAGCCTGGCGCATCATGTTGGAACCCATGAGCGCACGGTTAGCGTCGTCGTGCTCCAGGAACGGAATCAACGCGGTCGCGGCCGACACCATCTGGCGAGCGGCGACGTCCATGTAGTCGACCTCGGTGCCAGGCACATACTCAACCTCGCCGCCCTTGGTACGGACCAGGACGCGTTCCTCGGCGTAGGTGCCATCAGCCATCAGCGGGGCATTTGCCTGCGCGATGACGTGCATGTCCTCCTCGTCGGCCGACAGATAGTCGACCTCGTCGGAGACCTTGCCATCGGTCACCTTGCGATACGGCGTCTCCACGAAACCGAACGCGTTGATGCGTCCATATGAGGCGAGTGAGCCAATCAGACCGATGTTCGGACCTTCAGGGGTCTCGATCGGGCACATCCGGCCATAGTGCGAGGGGTGGACGTCACGGACCTCCATGCCGGCGCGGTCACGGGAGAGACCACCCGGGCCGAGCGCGGACAGACGGCGTTTGTGGGTCAGACCTGCAAGCGGGTTGTTCTGGTCCATGAACTGGGATAGCTGGCTGGTGCCGAAGAACTCCTTGATGGAGGCAACGACGGGCCGGATGTTGATCAGGGTCTGCGGCGTGATGGCCTCGACGNNCGCTCGCGGACGACGCGCTCCATCCGGGACAGGCCAGTGCGCACCTGGTTCTGGATAAGTTCGCCCACATTGCGAAGGCGACGGTTACCGAAATGGTCGATGTCGTCGACCTCGACGCGCACGTCGATGGCCTTGCCGTCGCGGGTGCCGGGCATGGTGTGATCACCCGCGTGCAGGGCGACGATGTGACGAATTGCGGCAACGATGTCAACAATCCTCAGCACCGAGGCTGCCAGAGGCGCTTCGACACCCAGCTTCTTGTTGATCTTGTAGCGACCAACCTTGGCCAGGTCGTAACGCTTGGGGTTGAAGTAAAGGTTGTCCAGCAGCGTCTGAGCGGCCTCGCGGGTGGGCGGCTCGCCCGGACGGAGCTTGCGGTAGATGTCCAGCAGTGCTTCGTCCTGGCCGGAGGTGTGGTCCTTCTCCAGAGTCTGACGCATGGACTCGTACTCGCCGAACTCCTCGAGGATCTGGGCCTCGGACCAACCCAGCGCCTTCAGCAGCACGGTGACCGACTGCTTGCGCTTGCGGTCGACGCGAACGCCGACCATGTCGCGCTTGTCGATCTCGAACTCGAGCCAGGCACCGCGACTCGGAATTACCTTGGCCGTATAGACATCCTTGTCGGAGGTCTTGTCAGGGGTCCGCTCGAAGTAGACGCCCGGGCTGCGGACCAGCTGGGAGACCACCACTCGCTCGGTGCCGTTGATCACAAACGTGCCACGCTCGGTCATGAGCGGGAAGTCGCCCATGAAGACGGTCTGGCTCTTGATCTCACCGGTGGTGGTGTTCATGAACTCCGCTGTGACGAACAGCGGGGCGGAGTACGTCATGTCCCGCTCTTTGCACTCCTCTATGGAGTACTTCTTCTCTTCGAACCGATGGTCGCGAAAAGACAGCAACATCGATCCCGAGAAGTCCTCGATCGGTGAGATTTCCTCAAAGATCTCTTCAAGGCCTGATTTGTCCGGCACATCCCCACGGCCTGCGGCTTTAGCCTCGGCGACGCGCGCTTGCCAGCGCTCGTTACCGAGTAGCCAGTCGAAGCTCTCCGTCTGTAGGGCCAAGAGGTCTGGCACCTCTAGGGGTTCGCGGATCTTCGCAAAAGATATACGGCCTGAAGCCGTTGTAGCAGTGGATAAAGTCTGGGTCGCGATGCGCGAGGATGCCAACGATGGTCCTTCCACGGGCCTTCTGAAACTGAAAGAATCGGCGCTGTCGGGCGATCACAATCTCAGCGAGACGACGTAGACCGGGCAAGGCTATTGACCATACCGAGGGTTCTACGGACACGACGAGGCGAACATGAGGCAGCGCAAGGAGACAGCCTACCCAAAATGGGCATGTTCGTCCAGCCGAGCCCGGGGGGCCACCATATGCCCACGACACGACATGCCCTGAGGATGACTCACCAGGCGTCTCTCGTCAAGGTTCTGACGGCTCGCGCTGTGTCGACTCGCGCCATAATGATGACCACCAGCAGGACGAAAACGCAACACGGGCCGTTCGTCATAGTGAGACTCTTGCGAGTCCTTCGATGATCGAGCGACGCGCGTCCTGTTACCTCGTCTGCTCGCCGACCAGTTTCATTGGCTGATCAGTTTCGTTCTCCTGCATGGCGACCGTGGTGGCGCCCTACCTGCTTGTTCTCATGCCAACCCTGTTGGTTGTGAGAATCCAGACGGAACCTCACGGCGTTGGATGCCACGGCACCCCTGGGTGTCTCTGTCACCAGAATTGTCGGCGCGTGGAGGTACCAGAGCGGACCGGTGACATCGGAGTACAACCACGGGCGTGAACCCGGATGTTGCCGACACGGTGACGACGATGGACGTCCGGGTCCAGGACGAGACTTTTCCGGTGACGGTGCCAACTTCACCGAGCCAGGTGTTCCGAAGCCGCTGCAATGGATCGTGATCTTGGCTCCGACCGCCGCGTGAGTGGGCGACAGCGAACTGATGCTCGCCTGTAATACCGGAGGGATCACCAGCGGGACCGTAGCCGGCGGAGGAATCACCAGCGGGACGTGGCCGGCGGAGGGACTCGCCGTTACCGGCTGGGAGCCAGGACCAATACCTACCGAGCTGAGAGGTACAGGTTCGGACATAAGGGGTTCAACGTGATGCAGACCACATGCGGACGGCAACCCAGCACGGACCGCTTGTTCATCGTCGAACGATCTCACGGACTTTGCGCAACGAGCGGGCGGGGCCCGGCTGCGTCGTCTCGCCGGCAGCGTCCCACCAACTCAAGTGGGTGTGTCCTACTTGAGCAACCCCGCGGTTCGGAGCGTTGACTCCGGCCCAGTCGAGTCAAGCAGGCGACCGGCGCTAGGGCATCGCCGGGGTCAGGGAGGTCTCGGGGTGAGGCCACCCGTATGCCTCCACGTGCTCGGCGACAGCGAGACCTGCGCGGGTCTCCGTCGCAGGCGCGTGGGACCAACCGCGATGTTCACACAAAGGAAGGCGGGACAGACCAGAT
>PMJN01000469.1:11936-15599 GCA_003157445.1 Micrococcales bacterium | reverse complement strand
GCGGAGCCGCTGATGTGCGGTCCTCCGGGATCGGGGCGACGGCGCCGGGTGGGCATCCATCCCTGATGTACGCGCCGTTCCCGACCGTGACCGGCCCGGAGCAGGCGGCCGTATTCGTCGCGGATCGGATCGCCGAAGGCGCGGACTACCTGAAGGTGATAGCCGAGTCCGGCGTGTCGGGGGCGTTCACCCGGCCCAGCCTTGATGCCGCGACGATCGCGGCGTTGACCGCAGAAGCACACGTACGCGGCCTGAGGGTCGTCGCCCACGCCACGTCCGCCACNNCGTCGACGTGATCGCGCACATCCCGGTCCGTGAGAAGCTCGACGGCGCACTGGTCATCCGCCTCGCCGAGACCGGCGCTGCGGTCTGTCCGACTCTGGCGACCCTCGAGAACACGCTCGGTGAGCGCGGTGACTCGGCGGTCGCGAACGACCCGGCGTTGGGTCCCCACCTCGGTTCAGCGTGGGTCGAGCGGCTCACCGTGAACCGGTCCTGGGACCGCCGCGAGATGATGCCGCCCTACGCGCGCGCCGAACACAACGTGGCGCGTCTCATCGCCGCCGGTGTCTGCCTGCTGGCCGGAGCTGACGCCCCCATCCCCAGCACCGTCTGCGGGGCGAGCCTGCACCGCGAGTTGGAACTCCTCGTCCGCTGCGGACTGACACCCTCGCAGGCGTTGACTGCAGCCACCGCGGGCCCGGCCCGCATCTTCGGTCTCACCGACCGCGGCCGCATCGCTATCGACCACAACGCCGATCTCGTCCTCGTCGCGGGGGATCCCCTCACCGACATCACCGCCACCCGCTCGATCACCAAGATCTGGCGGGCCGGGACCGCATGCGACCGGCACGCATTTCCCGGCAGATCCGGATACGGGACAACCAACGTGGTCAGTGCCAGCATCGCTTCCCAGATAATCCGCAGCTTGGTCGCGGCCACAGCCCCGGTCCCACGGTCGGTGCTCACCATGCTCATGCGCCACCTTGTTGCATGCATTGAGAGGCCTGCCGCATAGGGGTCCGGAGGTCTTGGCGACCGAGTGGTCTTTGGTGGCAGCGGCCACGTAGTTGATGGGCGTCAATGATCCCTTGAAGCGCGCACCCTGGCCAGTACCGACTCGGCAAGAAGGAGCAGTGACTCCCTTGGCTCGCTCAGCACGACCGAGTCATCGCCATACATCCGCTCGGCTATGTCCACTGCCTGCTCGGGGCTCCTGATCTTCAGGTGCCGGAACAGGACGACCAGGTCGGTGATGTCCTGGGGGCGCCCTGCAGCCATCTTCATTGCCAGGAGGTTGGCGGGGGACGAGACCGCCACCTGCAGACCTTTGACGTCAAGGGACACCTGGTCCTGGTCGGGCAGTGGAATGAATGCCTGAGCGGCGGCGCTCAACCAGCCCGGTGGTAGGCCGAGGTCGGTGGCCATGGATGCGGCCTCATCAGCGATCGTCGTAGGTGGGTCAAATATTGCGTCGATGTCTCGGGTGGTGCGACGAGTATCGAACTCCAACGCCATAGCGGCCCCTCCTACGACATACAGCCGGCCCGCGACGCCCTTAGCTGACAAACGACGACCTAGTTCGGTGAGCAGTTCCTTGATCTTGTCGCGATCGAAACCTGTGTTGCTCATGGAAGCCCCTAAGCCGTCTCGAACGCAGACGCATCCAGCCAGATACCCAGGCGGGAAAAATCGATGGGTGTGCGAGACATCGTGCGGGCGGCCAGCAGACCACCTCCGTTGGACGGGAACCACCAGGACTTCAACGGAGTCCGATGGGTCCATTTCGGCGGGCTGATCTTCCGTCGCCGGCATGCCTGAGCCACGGAGGCCGCGAGCAGCGTGTCCCATCGTTGGTCACCCGTGGGTCGCGGTCGGCGCAGGAAATCTTGCACCTCAACCAGGTTCCGTAACCCGCGGAAGTCGTTGATGGCTCCGATGAGCGTACGCAGCGCAAAGTCCTCGTCGCCCTGTCCGAGCTCGGCCTTGATCGCTTCGGCTGCGTCGCGTGCCGTCATCCAGGTTCGCGCGGGTGCGTCGATCTCACGCAGGAGTCGCCCGACTTCCGGTTGGCTGCGGCCCGTGAGCGCGGCGATGCGTCGCTGGCTGAACCCGCGGCGGCGCGCGTCAAGGATCACCTGGCGGAGCTGGGTGCGGCCCTGGCGAACCAGCTCATCCGCACGCCGGGACCGTTCGGCAATCTCAGTCTCGAACGTCACAGGATGATATTAACTACTATCGTAGGTGCGCGCTAGGACCGGGCAATCGCACCGACTGACTTCGTGACGAAGACCGTGTTTGTGCCAGGTCGGCGCAGCGGTCCATGCGTGCCGTAGACCGATCGGGCAGTGGGAGACCTCGCTGCCCGATCGTATGCAGTCGGAGGCTCATAGGCATGATGAGGCCATGGACACGAGTACTGCAGAAACGGCGAAACTGTACCGGGAGTGGGCGCGGGTCGAGGCCCATGGCTCGTCCCTGATCTACGAGCGGCTCGCTCTCGCGGTCGCCGAGGACCTTGCCATTCTGGAGTTCTTGTCAAAAGTCGAGCCCGTCAAACGCCAACCGAACCTGCTTTTCGGTGCCTTGCGGTGGCACAACGTTCCCGTCGATAAGCCAGCCGTGGCCCTGGCGTGGCTGGGCGAGCACCAGGATGCCGTTCTGGCAGTGATGCGAAACCGGCTTACGCAAACCAACGAGGTCGCCCGCTGCGCCACGCTCCTCCCGGCTCTCGCGCCGCTCCCTCAGCCGTTTGCACTGATCGAGGTCGGGGCCAGCGCCGGCCTGTGCCTGCTCTATGACTCCTGGCGCTATCACTACACCGGATCAGGCGTCGACCGCTGGGTAGGACCGACCAAGAGCCCACTGACCCTGTCCTGCATCACCACCGGTGACGTCCCTGTGCCCCAGGAGGTTCCGGACGTCCTCTGGCGTGCTGGGCTCGACCTCAACCCGATTGACGCCGCCGATCCGGACGCTCGGCGTTGGCTGCAGGCCCTGATCTGGCCCGAGCACCAGGAGCGAGCCGACCGTCTGGACGCCGCTTTAGCCGTGGCCGCGCAGGCTGCTCCGCATATCGTCGCCGGCGATCTCGTGAACGACCTTCCCAAACTCCTCGACCAGGCGCCTACCGGCGCCACCGTCGTGGTCACCCACAGCGCGACACTTGCCTACCTCGATCAGGACGAGCGCAACGCCTTCATCACCCTGCTCGCCGACTCCGGGGTGCACCGGCTCGGCGCCGAGGGCCCACGCGTGCTGCCGCACCTCACCAAGCAGATCCCCAACGACGTCGACATCAACGGACGCTTTGTGGTGTCCCTGGACGACCGCGCCCTCGCCCTTGCCCAGCCACACGGCCGCGCCCTCACCTGGCTCTGACCTCATCGCGGTTCCCAACGCATAAAGCACCGCCCCGGAGCGACCCAGCCACTACTGACTTGCCCTGATGGGGGAACGGTCAGCGGAGCACATTGCCGCTGATCACCGTCGCTTTGATGGTCCCGCAGGAGGATGGCGAGTTCAATCGGTCGTCGCAACATCCCCCTCTGATGTGAGGTGTTGCAACATGTCGTTGAAGCAGGAACGACCGGGCACCGGCGCTTACTTTGGGCCCGGTCCTTCTGGGGACAAGAGCGGGGAGTCCGGGCCGATCGGGGTGAG
>PMJN01000469.1:0-11902 GCA_003157445.1 Micrococcales bacterium | reverse complement strand
TGCCCGGCGGCGCGGGCGTTGTGCACCCACGACACCGCCCCGTACGGGGCGACCAGCCAACGCCGCCCGTCATGCTCTATAACCAGGACAGGGTTTCTGCGTGCCCGACCGGTCCGGCACCCCCGCGTGGTCAAGAGGTAGGAGTGCGGCACGAGACCCGCACTGACGAGCGCGCTCATGACTGCGTTCTCCAGACGGCGCCAACGGCCCGGCCGGTAGCTCTGCCTGGGGCGAAACCCCGCCGGTGTCGCGTCGGTGTCCCTTGCGTCGGTCACGCCATCACTGTGCCACCAACTGGTCCTGCGACACTTCGCGAGCGATATCCCCGCTCCAGGAACGGTGACCAGTGGCCGATCCGCATGAAGAAGATCCGGTGACCGGGAGGATCGACCCCTCCGCTGGTGACCCTTGGGGGTCCTGTCCTCGAGTTGAGCGGCGACTGCTTGGCTGGGTGCATGGAACTGCGTCAACTTCGCTACTTCGTCGCTGTGGCTGAGGAACTGCACTTTGGTCGCGCGGCCGAGAGGTTGCTGATCGTGCAGTCGGCGGTGAGCCAGCAGGTCCGGCGGTTGGAACGGGAACTCGGGGCCGAGTTGTTCGACCGCAGCAGGCGGCAGGTGTTGCTGACTGAGGCGGGGCGGCGGTTCCTTCCTGAGGCACGAGCAGTGCTGGCCGCGGAGCAGCGAGCCCTGGCTACGCTCGCCGCGTACACGGCCGCGCGCGGCGGTGGCCGGCTGCGCATCGGCACGAGCACTGCCATGGGCGAGTACCTGGATCGGGTGCTCGATGCGCTGGCGGACGCGGAGCCGAACCTGCGGGTGGAGTTCGTCTCCCTGCCTACGGCCGTGCGGCTGGAGCAGGTGGCACGCGGCGAGTTGGACGCCGCTTTCGTGCGCGGCGTGGAGGCGGGACCGCCCGAGGTTCGCCTGATCCCGGTGTGGCAGGACCCGGTGCTGATCGTTCTTTCGGCCCGGCACCCGCTCGCGGGATGCGCGGAGGAGGGGCTCGCCGACCTCGCGGAACTGGCCGGTCTGCCGCTCTACCTCACGGCCCGTCGAAACAATCCGTCGCTGGTGGATCTGGTCGTCGGCGCGTGCCAGGACGCTGGCTTCGAGCCCGCGCAGGGGCCCCCGCACAGTTCATTGCAGGACACCTTGGCTGCGCTGGGCTCGGGCGTGCCGGGTTGGAGCGTGGTGTATGGCGCACATGCCCGACAGTTGGCAGCGAACCGCCGAGTCGCCTTCGTGCCGGTGTGTGACTCCCGTGGGCACGGTGCCAGGCCCTTATCCCTTCCGGTGTCCCTCGCCGTAAGCGCACATGCGTCGGATCGGATCGGCCCCCTGCTGGCGGCTTGCCGTGCGGCCAGAGCGACCGATCGCGAATCGTGAAACCTGCGTTCGCTCTTTGGGTCTGGGTTCGGCGCCCTGTTTCGGGTGAACTGTGGTCGTACCCGTCGAGTCAACCCAAGGAGGCGGCGATGCCCATCGTCACTGTGCAGCAAGGTCCCCGCAGTATCGAAGCCAAGCGCGAGCTGATCTCGCGTATCACGGACGCGTTCGTGGACACGCTCAAGGTTCCTGCGGCCAGCGTCCAGGTCTGGATCCACGAGACCCCCTCTGAGAGCTGGGGCAAGGGTGGTGTCCTGCGCGCCGACGCCAGTGACCTGTAGGGCGCGGTGGTGAGCGTCACTGCATGTCAGGCTCCCAAGCGGATCCGCTTGCGGAGCCAGGGATCGCACGGTGTTTTCGGTCGCGTCTTTGATGACAGCGTCGTCGTCGGTGGGGATGTGTTGAGCTGAAGACGGGCTCCGCCAGAGCGTTCCGGCAGGGCACCGCCGCGACGACCCCACGCCGAGTTACGCAACTTCGGTGTCACCGCGCTGCCGGGCTCCAAGGGCGGTACCGGCCAACGTCATATCGCCGCCTCCGTAAGGCTCAGGTCCGGGCCAGGGGGAGTTCGTCCCTGGGTTCGAGGCGTGGGCGTTCGACGGCGAACATGCATGCCCAGTAGCAGGCGAAGCCGACGAAGATGCCGGCATACACGTCCATCAGGTAGTGCTGCCGCAGAGCCACCGTCGCCGGGTAGACCAGGCACAGCCACGCCATCAGGATCCAGCCGGTCTTCGGGAACCGATGCCGAAGCCGCCACATCGCCAGGATGCCGATCGTGGTCCAGGCGCAGTGACCGCTGGGATACCCGTTGAACGGCTGGTCGTTGCCCCACACCTGTTTCACCAGCCAGCCCCCGAACCCGTCGCCCGCCTGCACGTCACGGACCACGTATGTCTGGAACAGGTAGTACGCCACGTCCAGGATCAGCTGCGAGACGATCAGGGCGAGCCCCACCGTCAGGAAGCGCCGGAAGGACCCGGCCGCGAGGTTCAGTACGGGGATCACGATGGGCACGATGACAAGGAACGAGAGGTAGGGGATCGCGAGCAGCGGCACGAACGGGATCTTCGCATCGAGCCAGCTCTTGAGCACGAGCGTCTGATAGGGCTCGGAACCGGTGAGGGGTTGCAGGAGCTGCCCCGTCGGCCTGGCCGCAAAGTAGCCGGGCCAGCGCTCCGGCGGGGGTGCTGCGTTCAGGAGCTCGTAGGAGTAGAAGACAAGGCCGACCGCAGCCAGGACCAGAGCGACCCAGATCCACTGAGTCCGTGAGAGGTCCCAGGGACGTGCGGTTTCGCTGACGTCAGTGACGGTGTGGCTCTGANNCCCCCGGACGCGAAGAACGCTTGTGGTCTATTCGTTCTTGCCTATTCGCCTTTGCGCGTCCAGGGTATGCACGATGCCTCCAAGAAAATCAACTCGGACAGTGGTGCCGTTGACACCTGCTTCTCGACGGCGACCCACACACGTAGGTACCGTCACACGTAGATATACCGCCGCGCCTAGGTACCACCATACGTAGGTACGGCATAGAGTGCCCGCACGCGGATCCTAGCGGTTCGCCGGCACGGTCGGGCTGACTTACGACTGCCGGCGCCGAGCCGGGCGCTCCCACGGGACGCGAGTCGACGGTATGGTCGAGCCTTGGTAGCGATCCGTGATTCTCGACACCGGATGACCGGAGGGTTTATGCCGCGCAGGCTACTCGGGGCATGGCTGCTCTCGGCTGCCATGGGCGGTGTGGGACTGGTCGAGGGAATCCTGTTTTCCGCACAGGGGCGGCCACTGCCGGCCGTGCTGGCGATCGCGGTTCTCGGGCTCATCGCCTGGGTCGTGTCGCCGGCGGCGTTCCCGCGTTCACCCTCGGGGCGGGTGGTGGACGAGCCCGCAGGAGCCGGGGGCGGCATCGTCGTCTACTGGCGTCCCGGCTGTATGTACTGCCTGCGGCTGCGCTGGTCGCTCGGCCGGCTGGCCCGACGCGCTACCTGGGTCGATATCTGGGCCGACGAGGATGCGGCTGCCTTCGTCCGCGGAGTCAATGACGGCAACGAGACGGTCCCGACCGTCGTCGCTGAGAACAAGGTGCGTACCAATCCGGAGGTCGGGTGGGTGCGCCGGGCGTTACAGGAGGGCTGAGCGACCGCATAACCGCTCTCAGTCGCCGGTCACGCGGACCCAGACTGAGGCGCCGAGCTCGCCCGGTCGTGGATCCGCTTTCGACGCTGCGGTTGGACCCTTGAAGTAGATCGGTGACGCTCCTCCGGTCCGTGGTCTGTAGCCCGTCGGGTATCAACCAGCCCAACGTCACGACCGCAAGCCCGCGCGGTCTGGCACGGGACACCCGGACGATGGCGGTCGGGACAGTTGCCTCCCGCATCACCGGGTTCCTGCGCACCGCAACGCTGGTCGCGGTGCTGGGTGTCGGCGGCGTGCGACAGGCGTTCGAAGTGTCCAACGCGCTGCCGAACAGTCTGTACGACCTGCTCTGGGGCGGAGTCCTGACCGCGACGCTGGTGCCTGTTCTCGTTCAGGCCCGAGCCAAGAACGAGGACGAGGCCTACGCTCAACGGCTCCTCACCTTGGTCCTGCTGGCTTTGACCGGCTTGACGGCGCTGGCGATGGTGGCCGCCCCCACGCTGGTGCGGCTGTACTCCACAACCACCGATCCCGCACAACTGGACCTGGCTGTTGCCTGGGCGCGGTTCTTCTTACCGCAGATCCTGTTCTACGGGGTGTCCGCCATTGTTGGCGCCATCCTGAACACTCGAGGAAGGTTCGCCGCGCCCGTGTGGGCGCCCGTATTCAACAACGTGGTCGTCATCACCACCCTTGCACTGTTCACGATTGCTCCCGGCCCGCAGGCCGCCACTCCGGCAAGCCTGTCGATCTCTCAACGGCTGGTCCTGGGTGTCGGTACGACCATGGGCGTTGTGGCGATGACGGCCGCGCTGCTGCCGTCGCTGCGTGCGAGTGGCTTCCGCTGGCGAATCCAGCTGGACCTGCAGGGAATGGGACTACGTCGCCTCGGCCGGCTCGCCGCATGGACTTTCGTCTATGTCGCAGCGACCCAACTGGCGTTCCTGATCCTCACCCGGCTCGCCACTGGTGTCGACCAATTGCCGCAGTACGTCACCGCCTTGACGGTCTGGCAGTTCCCGTACGCGGTGGTCGCCGTATCGATGATCACCGCCTTGCTACCGCGAATGTCACGCCACGCCGTGGACGGACGACTAGACCTGATGCGCCATGATCTCGATCGAGGGGTGCGACTGAGCGCTGTGTTCATCATCCCCGCCGCACTAGGACTCGTCGTCCTCGGCCAGCCCGTGGCGGTCGCTCTGTTCGCGCATGGCCGGACCACAACCGCCCAGGCCGACCAGATCGGAAGCGTCCTGGCCGTGTTCGCCCTAGGCCTGCTGCCTTTCAGCATCTACCAACTGCAGTCGCGGGCCTTCTACGCCCGCAGCGACACCAAGACCCCAGCTCTGGTCCAAGTCATCGTCTCGACCACTTTGGTCTTGGTCGACGTCGCCGCATCTGTGACACTGCCTGCCCACAACCGAATCTACGGACTGGCCGCCGGCCTCGTCATCGCCTACTGGGTTGGTGCCGCGGTCACCACCCTTCTTCTGCGCCGACAACTCGGATCCTCGCGTGATACCCGCCCTGAATCCCATAGCGGGACCCCGCACTCCACGATCGGTGCCCTGGGCCGGATGACAGCCGCCGGACTGGTTGGGGCTGCAACGGCTGCCGGTACCGCCGCGACCCTGACACCTCAGCTACCCACAAACTGGACCGGAGCAGCCATCGTCGTCGCCCTAGCATCTGTGGCCGACGTCGTCATCTACGGCACCGTCTTGTTGCTCCTGGGCGTGGACGAGGCGAAGTGGTCATGGCGGACAAACCGGGCCGCCGCCACCCACCAGAACGGTCCGTCCTTCTAACGGTCAGCGAGCATGTGGCCACCACTCATCGCCGCCATTGGCGGTCCCGTAGTCTAGTCCGAACGGGCTACGGGGCAGTTCGGAGCCTCTGAAGGCCTACCGCAAAATGGCCATCCGAGTTTCGCAAGCGGATCCGTGTCCGGTCAGCTCAGTACCTGGTTCAGACACCGGCAGGTCGGCGCGCCCGAGTGAGGGTCCTGGGGGTCGCGACTGCCTTGCGAGACTGGACAAGGCCTCGGTTCCATGGTTGAGCGCGCGCATCCAACGTCGACAGATTACGTTGCAAGCACGAGACGAGAAGTTTCGTGGAAGCGCCTACTGCGGGGGAGATAGATTGTGGCCGAAATCAGCAAGGTCAGGCAGATCGCTAGCCAAGGATCCGCGAAGGTCGACTCCGCTCAGCGAGAGATGCAGAGCGTTTTGAACAACCTGAAGAACCTCGGGAGTGGCTTCACCTCGGAACGGGCGTACTCCAGTTCCTACTCGCAGGTCACAAATGCCGCCAAGGAGGTCGACCGCGCGCTAATCAAGTACAAGGAGGCGCTCCGAAGCGTCGAGCGCGCCGTCTGACCGTCCTCATGGCTGGCAACAAGCCTGCTCCGCGCACGACCCTGAGCCAACGTCTTGATCGAAGAGAGTAGGACCGAAATGCCAGACAACACGCAAATGTTTAAGGATGGGATCATCAAGGCTGAGGCGGACCTAGTGCTTCTCGCGGGGAAAAGAGAAGCAGCGTTCGCCCAATTGGCGGACGCTGCTCAGGAGACTCGAGACTTCGTTCTCAACAATATCGACGGTCAGATCGCGCAGGCGAACGACATCATCGAAAGCTTCACTTGGGCACTTGAGAACCCAAGCTAGTTCGCGCAGGACTTTAAATCGAGCAGTTCCCGCCTCAATGTTCGACGCGGGCGCTATTGGGCGTTTCTAAGCTAAGACAACACAAGGGCAGCGGGGCTTAGTAGCTCTGCTGAACAGTTCCTGTCGTCCCCAGGACTCCAGATATGGCGTCATGATTCGTGAGTGGTCGGAGCGAGTTTTGACCTCGCAAGGGCGGTGCCCGGGCAACGGGTTTGATGGTCGGCCACTCACACACACGCTCCTGAGCAGTGGTTATGGCCCGTCCGGTGGTAGTTGATCCTCATGATCGTCGGCGCTCGCCACCTCCATGTCGTACTTCACCATCACATCAATTAAGACGCACCCTGGGCGAGACGCAGCGTTCCAGTAGCTACAAACGGCCAGGTCAGAGGGTCCACGCTGCCGGCTTGGCGCGCACTATGTCCGGAGCCCTGGTCCCGCGGCCCGATCCCCTGCGGGATGGTCGTGAGGAACAACTCGTGGCGCCCAGGATGCTCCGGTCATCGGTCTCGGGACACTTATTGGTCCCGGCGAACCGTTCAGCGAGGTCCAAGCACACATCGACCGAACTGTGCTCCGGGCGTTGAGCGAACAGGTCTGAATCCAGCGCTGAGCCCGCGATGGTCATGCTCAGTCAGGGTGACTGGCCTTGCTAATACCCCGTTGCTCCGCCCTAGATGAGCAGTACTGAGACAGACCGTCGATCGCTTCATGGCGGATCCAACCGCCGAGCGGCCCTCGACTGCGCTGCCGGAACTCGCGGGGGATCGGTTGAGATCAAGAACGTACTCAGAGGTTCCCTTCTGTGACTCGTAACTGGCCATCCGCGCCCTGGAAATGCTCGAGAAACTTCCGCGTAAGCCTCGCTGATCGCGCCCCGTCCATGAGGCCATGCTTTGAAACGAGTTGGACGGTACGCGTTTCACCACGGTTGTCGACATACATGTGGATGTGGGTACCGTTACCCTGAGCTCCTGCATTGAACTTCAAAACGTTCACACCGATCGCGAACTCAGGCACCCCGTCTACTGCTGCGAACGGTGACTCAAAGGTGGGGGTGTAGTAGCCTGTTCTGTCCCCGTGGCCCGCCACCTTTGCGGCGATCTCCAGCAGTTTCGACTTCCCACCTCGAGCGGCATCTCCAGCCGTGCGGAATACATTAGCGCAGTCTTTGACCGACAACCCGGTGTTGAAGACGACACCCTTTTGTCCCATGATTCATCCTCCGAAATCCTCGAATATATTTGCGTAAACTGCTGCTGAACCCAGCCTGGCGAGGAACCAGTCAACGATAAAGGTGAGAACCTAGCGAACTCGTCCTGGTGGTTACCCATGCGCGGTAGTGAACCGTCCTGAACTCGTTGTCCGCAGCGTCTCAATCGATCTTGCCGATAATATGTTTCGAATTAATGGCTCAACGCACTAGGAACAGTTGCCCCATTGGCAGCTATGCCGTGAAGGTTGCTTCCCCTGATGTTCAGCCTCCTTGCACCATGCACACTTAGGTTTGCCTGCCTTGACACAAGCACATCCCATGATTGCCTCCTCTGGTTACATGAATCTTTCGTGTGGGGTCAGAAGCGCGGCTATTTGCCAAATTTTGGTGTCAATGTCCCGGATTTCTGAGCGAAGGTCAACCAGGCGCGCCGTCAGATTGCGCACCTCGCGCTAGTCACTGCGCGGAGGGCTGTCCAAGCCCAAGGTCATCCGATGCCTCAAGCGCTACGCCGCCCGCGAGATCTTCACCATCCTCACCGCCGGGGATCAATCCGCACGGCCCAAGCGATGTCAACGGCGGCTTGACAATGACCACCGGCGCAGCCCGCTGCATCTACGCCTTGCGACCTGCAGACCGACCAGGCTGCCAGCACACCGCGAACGTCACCTATGGCCGGATCGCGCCCAGCTCAGCTTGCGACGCACAGCGCAGCACCCTCGGCAAAGGTCAGACGCGCAGTCGCCTACAGGCACTGAACCCGACCCCATCGCACTGCTCGCTGACGCGCGCCTCCACCTCATCGATGCCCGCGAACAGCTGCCGGCCGCCGTGCTCCGCGCCCGGCAACACCACACCACCTGGACCGCGATCGTCAGCGTGTTCGGCACGACCGGGCAAGCCGCTTAGCAGCGCTTCACGAACTTGATGGTCATCGGAGCGTCGAACGCTGACTGACACTCAATACCCTTCGACGCGGCCGCCAACGAAGAAGTCCTAGCTGTGCCAGTCGGGGAACGTCCAGCGGTTCAGCGATCTGCGAGGTAATCAGCAATAGTCGTTGCACACTCCAGCGCACTGTTGGTTGTCGTATCCACTTGCAGGTCGTACTGCACCCCCTCGTGAACAATCATCGCCTGAGATGAGGCCATACCTTGAGTGCGCTCAGGTCGAGTAACCTCACGCGCAATTGCCACCTCAAGGTCACAGCGCACGCCTACCCACACGACCCGTAGACCGCTGAGAGCTGAGCGCAGCCGGTCCTGAGATTCGCGCCCGCCGAGGAATACCTCGTCGATGATGACCCCGACGTCGTCGCGCGCGATGGCCGCCAGTCCCTGGTACCACGCGTGCTCCAGCTGGCGAAAACGGTCACCTACTGCCACCACACCGTCGGAGCCAAAGACGATGCCGGGCTCGTGCGTTGACGACGCTGGCGGCAGCGAAGCCACGAGCGTGTCCACTCCGAAAGCGAGAAATGGTCGCAGCAGCAGCCCTTGCAGCTCAAGGGCGATCGACGACTTTCCTGAGCTCGATGCACCGTTGAGGACGATCACCGCGTTGCGCACACCAACGACCGTAGCTCAGGTAGGTCCGCGCACTATGGCCAATTCCTTTCCCGCGGGGCCAACCACCCGTGGTTCGTCCCTGGGCGCGCGGTGCGCAGGCGGAACTCAGGTGGCCCGGTCCCGTATGACCCGCCCGCAGCGTTCACCGGGACACGGGCAGGGCGTCCAACGGATGGCCCAATGTCCCCATCCCCCCAGTGCTACAGGCGGATCGAGGTCACGCCGATGTCCGGAGCGTCTGGTTCAATGGCGACATGGACATCGAAGACCGAGTGGAGGGGGTGAAGATGTCCGGGCAACCCCTTTTGAGCAGCGGCTATACGCGTCAAGCAAACTGGCGGACGCAGGTTTGCTAGGTCCCCTCGCTACTACGAAGTAACAGTTCAGAGGCCTCCTCCCATTGGGAGAGGGCCTCTTGTTTGGCATGTGTAGTTGGAGCCGTCGAGCGGCCACTTTCAATGCGACTAGTCGTGTCTCGCTCCTACCCGAGCCGGGTTGCATCTGGAAACCACGCATTGGTCTCTGTCCGGCTAGGTGGCCTGGGTCTCTTCTGCGGGCCCCGCATCCGAGATGCCAAAGCTCGCCTGTGATCGGGGCACACGACCCAGCCCATCACGAGTGTCGTCGCGCCCACGGCCGGCGTTCGAGGTCATGCCGAGGGTGGCCCAGGTACTGCTGGTCTGCGGCGAAGGTCCCACAGGTCGAGTGCGCTGGTGACGATGATGCCGACGATGAGCAGTGATTGCAGGAGGACCACGAACCAGTTCCGATGACCAGACAGCTCGAACGCCAGAAGAATCAGCACGCCCAGCGCACAGGCCACGCGCAGCCGGAACCACTTTGTCTCAGAGGCTTTTCTCATCCTTGGTGCCAGCTTCCCGTCCGGTCATGAACCTGGGCTTTGTCCTTGTCTCTTGACCGTATCGCCCTCACGACTCACCGCAATGAGGAATGGGTCTGGACTTGCGTCACGAGAGTGCGGGTTGGGCCGACTCTGGGACTTGGGGCTGGGTGGCTTCGTCCGTGCTCTGCCGACACACGTGCTCGGAGGGTGCCAACGCCGCCCAACTGTCCGCTGGGTCCGCCCTTTGCCTGTGGTCGCGACTAGACAGCAGTGCACTCAAGTTGGATAGCCCACCTACGCAGTTCTCACGACCAGAGCGTCACCTCGAGATCGGGTGAGCGGTGTGCTCACCCTGGGGTGGGCCCAGGCAAACAAAGCGGGGCCGCGGACAAGAATGCATCCACGGCCCCGCGAAGTTCTCGTGCCCCTACAGCTTGGGCAGCACCTGCGTGTGTTCGATCTGTACAGCCTGCAGCGACTGCGGGTTGAGGCCGAGCAACTGCAGAATGCTGGGAGCAATCTGGGTGGTCTGCACTGCGTCATTGCTGACCACTTGATGGAACACACCCGCTCCCGAAACGACAAGGGGGACGTCACGGTCTGCCGGTGCCGCGCCGCCATGCTCGGCAAGCTTCTTCACGTTGCCGGTGTAGACGACACCGGGCTGGGCGATACCGATGAGGTCCGGTGCGTGGGTGTCGCCGTTGGCCGCGCGTACCAGCGTGTCGGCTGCGGTGCCGGTGTAGACCGTCGTCAGGCCCGACGACTTGACCGTTGAGGAGTAGACCCCTTTGGCGTCACGGGCCAAGTTTGCCGGTGCGTCATGAGTGAGCAGGTAGTTCTTCGCGAAGGCCAACGCATCCGCATGGCGGTCCGAGAGCGACATCAGCATGCCGTCATCATCGACGGCAAAGGTGACCAACGGTGCCGCTTTGGGGTGCAGCGCAGTCCAGGTGGTGTTGATGTTGGCGATGATCGCCGCGTCATCAACACGCCGTAGCGTGCTTAGGTCCTGCGGGGACTGTCCGTGCTTGGCAGACAAGATGATCGCCGTGCTGGCGTCCAGTCCCTTCACATGAATCTCATTCTGGAACGTGGCGACCTGGGTGTTCATGTAATCCAGCGCGCGCGAGAGCAGCGGCCCGGGGGTTCCGTCGAGGTTGTACCCGCCGGCCAGTCCGTCAGAGATCGGCAGTTTCTGCGCCGTGGAGATCGTCTGGAAGTTCATCCCGAATATTGCGGGGGTGCCGCGGTGGCGGGTCCCGGAGTGGTCCATGCCGTCGATCTCGTTGACGATCGCGGCGACCTTGGTGCTGTCGTACTCCTGAGTCAACGCGTTGTCGGTGGTCCAGTCGTTGCCGGATGCGTCCGCGGCGCTGTTGATCTCGGGCGTGAACAGGTCCTGCACGCCGGTTCCGGACGGACCGTTGAGGATTTCATAGGCCGCGTGCTTGTCCGACCAGGCGGTGCCCAGTCCTTGAATGCGGGCAACCTCGAAGACGGTGTTCACCTTGAGATAGTTGTGCGGGTATATAGGGGTGCAGGTGGCCGGGTTGACCGGTAGAGCCGCCGGGTCCAGCAGGGACTGCGGCGTCGGCGTCATCTTCAGGATTGCCTTGGTGATGGCCGCCGAGTTCGCCAGCGTCTGAGCCGTGGTGTTGGTCGGAAGGCTTGTGAGCGCGTGGTCAGTCAGCTTCTGCCCTGCATCGAGTGTGATCGGATTCTGCGACCGATCAGTGGCCTCGGTCCAGGCGACCTCAGTGCCGGGGGCCGCGGTAGTGCAGTCAATGGTGCCAGGGGCGAACAGGGCGTGGTTGAAGGTGTCGTCGTAGTACACACCAGTGGTCCCTGGGTCGCCACCGGTCAACTGGGCGACCATGCCCGGGAACGAGTCGGAGGGGAAGGTGGTCTTGGCTTGGGTGTAGTTGGTTCCGTTGGTCTCCAACTTGGCCAGCGCAGAGTTCGGATGCTTGGCTACGTAGTAGGCGAGGTCGTTTTCGTGCAGCCCGTCGAACGACAGGAGCAACACGTGTTTGACGTGAGCCTTCTGAGCTGCAGCGATGGCGCTGGGCACTGCT
>PMJN01000204.1 GCA_003157445.1 Micrococcales bacterium | reverse complement strand
ACTTGCCCGCAGCCATCTTGGCTATGTCTGCGCCTGCGTTCTTGGTCCAGTAGGGCGCGTCGGCCTTGAAGTAGGAGCTGCCACCGGCGGTGAGGATCTCAAGGGTTCCGGTGCCGTCATTGACAATCACCTTGGCGTTGGTGCCCGCGCGGTCACCAGCAGCGTCGATCGTCAGCTTGCGGCCGCTTTCGGTGAAGGCGCCCGTGATGTGCACGCTCTTGGCCGCCGCGACGCTGGCCTTCATCTGCTTGTAGATCTCAGCAGCCGACGGTCCGCTGCTGGCCAGGCGCCAGATCCCCAGGCCGGCGACCACGGCGAGCACCGCGATGACCGCGACCAGCGGGATGACCCATCTTCGGCGGCTTGCCGGTGCCGGCTCCGGCAACCCAGCGGTGGGCATGCCCGCCGGTCCGGGGCTGGCATCACCGCCTGGGCTGGCGGCCGACGACAGGTCCGAGTCGGTCCCCTCCAGGCCGCCGTCGGCGATCTGGGATGACCATTGGTTGCCATCCCAGTAGCGAACATCGTGTCGGCGGCTCGGGTCGGGGTACCAACCCGGGGGCGTCATTGTTGGCGTTGTCATCACGAACCTCCCACCCGGTCCGGCCTCACAACGCGCGAGCCGCGCGCCGGTGCCATTCTCAGGCAAGCACCGTGGTCGCGCTCGGAACTAGGGTCCTAAGTCCCGTCCTTGCGCCCGGGACCCTCGATCTGTTGCCGGCAGGTCTTCCAGTGAGGCTGCGCCTCTGACCACCGAGGTGTGTGCTGGCTTGGTGCGGCAGGCGGCGGTCATCCTGTTGATATGGGTGCATCGTTGACGGTGAATGAGCTTCTGGATGGCTACGTGGCTCTGGATGTTGACTGCTTGGACCGGGTGTATCTGAACGGCTACGTACCGAATCTTCAGGTCGGTGGGCAGATGGCGTCGTTCATGACCGCGCACCTGGGCTACCCGATTCCCCCGCCGGCGATCATGGAGAAGATGGGCACCGTGTTCCGCCGCGCGGTCAGAGGGTTCGCCGATACCAACCACATCCCGGTGGTTCGTTTCCACAAGGGTGACCGCAAGATCGACTTCATGGGCCGCCACCTGTCCGCGCGAGCAGCCACTGGCCGCTCGGGCGTGGTGCGATCGGGGTGGCGCAGGAGTACCAGAACGTGCTCGCGACCCAGCGCGAACGCTCGGGCGGGTTCCCGTGGTTTTCGTTCACCAAGGCCGACCGGCGGGTGTCGTGCTTCCACTTCTACCTGTGGGACGTCGACTTCGGGCCCGCGTTCATCAAGATCTGCTCCTACTTCCCCTATGGCTTAACGGCCATAAGTGGGCCAAACGTCAGGCGACCGCGGCTGGGATCGGGTGGACCGCGTTGTTCAACGGCTTCGCCACCTGCCAGGACCCCGCCGCACTCCAGGGGATCTGTGACCGGCTCGGACCCTGGAGCATCCAGGTCTTCTTCGACCGGTGGATGGCCGTCCTGCAGTTGCCATTGACCGAACACGACCGAGTCGGCGGCTACTGGTGGGAGCTGTCGATGCGCCAAGTCGAAGTCTGCCGGACCATGGTGTTCAACGCACCACGGCGGGCCCGCGCGTTCTTCGAGGCACTGGTGGCCGACAACCTGGACGTCGGGCGCCCCGACAGCGTCGAGCTGATCTTCACCAGGCACAGGGGCCGTCGTGGACGCCTAC
This sequence comes from Micrococcales bacterium, assembly GCA_003157445.1. Classification (GTDB taxonomy): domain Bacteria; phylum Actinomycetota; class Actinomycetes; order Actinomycetales; family Dermatophilaceae; genus UBA4719. The sequence continues at coordinate 1,965 of PMJN01000204.1, read as the reverse complement.
CCAAGGTCGAGCAGGTCTTCACAACCAAGGTGGTCACTCGCGACACCCTGGTCACCGTCAACGCCTGCTTCAAGCGCTCCCCGGTCAAGCAGTCCCTCAAATTGCGACACGAGGTCGCACGCAGCGAGTGAACTCGCAGGTAGGAGGGCCGACTTTGTCGGTGGTGTAGTTCCGGGCCAGTACTCGATGGCCCGTGCCCGCTCTGACGTGCGTCGCTGGTAACGGTGGGGTGCGAAGCTCAGGGTTCAAGCCCGAGGGTCCCTGTTCCATCCATGTGGGCTACAGGTGAGGGCAAGGCTGGACGGGTGAATCGCGTGAACTTCCGTTGATGTCTCGTTATCTGCGAGCCATCGCTGATGGGTTGGTTGAGCGGGTCATAGGGGCTGAGCCGTGGAAGAGCGGCAGGCGCCGGTCGAGGATTTGTGGTCGGCCGGGTGAGTACCGTCGCCCTCGGGATACAGGAGGCACCCTCCCCGGCCGCTGCTTGTGTGTGTGGAACGTGGTAACCCCGTCAGGGTCCGGGCACGAGGTCTGTGTCCGGTAAGTCGACCGTGAGGAAGACCCAGTCCCCTGGCGGGTATGGGATGGCCCGAGAAGCTAATGCCGGTCGCCGAAAGGCAGCAGGAAACCTCAGGGCGTGTGGGTCGGCCCCTCCGCCGGCGGCTCTGGGGATAACTGGCCGGATACGGGACGTAGTGCCCGGACCCGCGCCGCGCACACCAACACCTACGACCTGACCACTGACGGCCAACCCGTCGCGGTGTTCTACACCAAAGTCCACGACCGGCTCCTACGAGATTACTTGCCGCTGACCGGCCACCTGCACCAGCCGAGCTACGCCACGGCTTGGCCACCATCGACCGACACGTCCACACCTACACCGACCACGCCCGCCTCGGAAAGGCAGCCTGAAAACTCAAGACACATCCATGAGTTCGGTGACGCCAAGCTGTGGCTACGCCGCTTCCGGGACTCGCCCGGAGGCGGTGGCCCCTTCGGGTCAGTTCTGGTCACGGGAGCGGGTCGTCTTGCGGTTTGTAGATGGCTGATGAATTCAAGGAACGTTACGGTGATCTGCTGACCGGCAGCTACGACTGCGTGGATCGGATCGTGCTCAACGCGCACTACCCGTTGGGACCCAAACCGGGCGGGTTTCGGGTGTGGTGGCGGCGCTGGCACCACGACAGCGACGAGCAGCCGGACAACGCGCACCTGATGCGGCTGGCCGGGAGATTCGCCCGGCGGGTAGGGCCTGGGCCCAGACCCACCAGGTGCCGGTAATCGACTGCAAGGCCGGGCAACGCAAGCACCTAATCGCCGAGGAGTATCTGGGTGAGCACACGGTCGGAGTGGGCGTCTTCTTGATCCTGGTGGCCCGGGCGCCGGCCATCGTGTGGAAGGTCAAACGGTCGAGTTCGGGGGTAATCCGCAACCTGGAGAAGACGAGGCAGTACGTCAACCACTACTTCTTCCACATCATGGACCCGGCGTGGGGACACCTGACGATCAAGATGAGCGGTCATCCGCCCTTCGGGGCACAGATCCTCCTCAACGGCCACCAGTACGTCGCCTGCCAAGCCTAAACGCGCGGCATCCGCTTTGCGAAGGAAGGCAACTGCTTCACTCGGATGGATGCCGCTTTCGCGGCAGACGCGCTCGATGATTTGGCCGGTCCAGCGCGTCCGAGAGCCAACCGGTTGGGGTTGCCGGCAGGCGGCGGTAGGACGCACTCTCTGGAGTATGACGGTCCGTGGGGTTTCGCGAGAGGCCGCGATCGCCGAGTATTGGGTGGTGCTTACCGGAGAGCCGGACGAGGACTTGGTGTCGTACGCGGCAGCGACGGATGCCGCATGCGCAACGCGGCCGGCCCTGGCCGAGGTCTTCCTCGACGGGGGACCCGGGTACGCCCGGCTCTGCGGTGGTGTGTCGTACGCCGACGTCGACGCGGTGGGCTCGTGACAACCG
>PMJN01000459.1:3238-3837 GCA_003157445.1 Micrococcales bacterium | reverse complement strand
TCGTTTTCATCGAGCTCCTCGAACACGTCGGCCTCGAGCTCGGGGTGGGTATGGACACGGCTGAGGAGCTCCTGCTGCTCCTGGTCGGAGGCTTCTTCGATGAGGTCGGCCAGCTGGGCCGGCTTGAGCCGGCGCAGGCCGCCCAACCGTGCCCGCGCGGGCAGCGAGACATCGTGGCCGAGCAGCGCCTCGACCCTGCTCCAGTCCCGCCACGTGTGCTGGCTCCTGCGGCGCAAGAGGCCGCGTGGGTGGATGTCGACGGCCACGGCCTGCCAGCGGTCGCCGGCGTGGGTGAGCCTCACGTCGCGGGCGGTCACTAGGCGTGACTGGTCGACGTCGACCAGTCGATGACCCAGGACATCGTTGCGTAGCAGGACTTCGCCGGGACGACNNGCGAACTGACGCAGGTCCAGGCGGGCCGAGGCCAGCTCGAGCCGCTGTTCGTCCCAGACCAGGATCTCGGTGGCCGGGACGTACACCTGACGAGAGCCGACATGGACGACCAGCCCGGTGACCAGCGGGTAGGTCTCGTCGCGCAGGCGCACGATGATGTCGGTGAGCCGGCCGAGGGCTTGGCCCGCCGCATCCACCGCAGTGCG
>PMJN01000459.1:0-3230 GCA_003157445.1 Micrococcales bacterium | reverse complement strand
TGCTTGAGTTGGCTCGGCGGAGTCAGTGGCCGAGGGCGAGCTGCACGACCTTGACCACGACCAGCGCCGAGGCGACAAGCAGATAGCTGCGAAGGACCAAGAGGCCGGTACGGTTTGCTGCGCTCAGCGTCGGCCTGCTCATCAGCGCCAGCGGTGGCATTCGCCAGGTGGCACGTTCCAGCGACGGCTCTTCGACCGGCTTTACCTGCCCCCTAGAACGTTGGCGTGCGGCCAAGGCAAGGTAGGTGCCAGCAAGGACCGTCAGGACGGTTCCGGTCACGAAGATCCCCACGATCTGGGCAGAAGTGATCGCCGGGAACAACACGCTGGCCGTCAGGACGGTCGAGAGCATCACCAGGATCGCGATCACCACACCGCTGAACACGTTCAGACGGCGCCCGTTGACCCACGGGCCGAGAACTCCCCGGTCGTTGCACAGCAACAACAAGAAGACGGTAGCCGAGGGCAGCAGAACCCCCGCCAGGGTCTGCACGCCTTCGGTCAGCAGCCCTAGCGGGCTGCCGGGGATGATGACGATCACCGCTGAGGCCACAAGCAGGCCGTAGAAGATGGCATAGAAGGCCTTGGCCTCCGAGGGGCGACGGTGCAGGGAGTGGTGCAGGCCCAGCACGTCACCCAACGCGTAGGAGGTCGAGAGCCCGACGGCGGCTGCGCCGATGATGCAGGCGTCGATCAGGGCGATTGCGAAGAGGATCCCGGCCCAGTGCCCGGCGGCGGCAGCCAGGCCAGCAGCCACGCCCGCTGCGTTGGTGAAGTGGCCTTGCCCCGGTGTGCCGGCGAAGGCCGCCGTCGAGAAGGCCATCATGGCGCCCGCACCGAAGATCACGATGACGATGCCGAGCCACAGGTCGACACGTTCGTAGCGGATGAACCTCGGGGTGATGCGTTTGTCGATGATGTAGGACTGCTGAAAGAAGAGCTGCCAGGGTGCGACGGTCGTGCCGACGATCGCGATGATCAGCAGCATGACGGTGGACAGCTGAGAGCCATGGGGCATTCCGGGGACCAGGAAGTCGTGGGCGATCTGGGTTACCGGTGGGTGCAACGCCAGGGCAATCGGGATCAGCGTCAGGGAACCGGCGATGAGGAACAGGCAGATCCGCTCAAACTTGCGGAACGAGCCGGTGGACACTGCCGCCACCACCAGCAGGGCGGCCACGATGACCCCGGGGATCTTGGGCAGGCCCAGATAGCTCAGTCCGAGGCTGATGCCGATGAACTCGGTCACGATGGTCAGGGCGTTGAGCACGAAGAGGTCGATGACGCTGAATGCTCCCCAGAACTTCCCGTAGCGCTCCAGGATCAGCCGGGCGTGTCCCACCCCGGTGACGGCGCCCAGGCGCAGCACCATCTCCTGGTTCACATAAAGGACAGGGACCAGTAGTAGCAGGGTCCACAACATGCTGGTGCCGTAGTTCTGTCCCGCCTGCGTGTACGTGCCGAAGGCCCCCGCATCGTTGTCGCCCACCATCACGATCAGGCCAGGGCCGATGATCGCCAACAGGGTTCGCAGTCGCATCGAGGTCCGGGTGCGCGGGGCGACGTCGCCGCGTGCGATGGTGCCCAGCGCACCCCGGATGTCGCCTTCGTGGGCACTGTCCAGCACGGCGCTGACGCTGTTCGGGTCGTTGGTCATGAAGACTCCAAGCACATGAGACTGCGCCCATGCAGGCGCCACGAGAATTAGGGCGCGCGCGCAGTCAGGACGCGCGGCAATGTGGAGACGTCGTCAACAGAGAACGCCGCTCCGGAGACCCAATCCGGTGGCGGCCAAGAACTGCTTACAACATCGCAGACAGGGTGCCAAGGGGTTGGGAGCGAAGATCAGCAGGTGGGCAACTATGTCCGGGGCTCATACCCCTCACCCCCTTTGGGTTGGGCGCGCCCTTGGCGCGCAACCGCGTGGACCGATGCGATCGGTCAAGTTCCTATCAGCAGGGTCAGTCAAGCCGGTGCACCCCTAGACTGTCAAGTGGTTGCGCAACTATCATCAGCATGACGCCACCACATGGGGGAACGATGACATCAACATCAAACGACACGGCCCCGGATCGGGACGTGCTCGTAGATGCCGCCGAGGTCTTTCAGCTGCTCAGCACCCCCGGCCGGCTCCATCTGCTCTGGCTCTTGTCCGACGAAGAGCTCGACGTAACCACGCTCGTGCGCGCCGTGGGAGGCACCAAGGCCGGGATCAGCCAGCACCTCGCCAAGCTGCGCCTGGCCGGCTGGATCGACCGACGACGAGACGGGCGGCGGGTCCTGTACAAAGTGGTCGACCCGCATATCGTCACGCTGGTCCACCAGGGCGTCGAGCACATCCTGGACCAACGACCTCGGACCGGAAGCGGACCAAACACTGTGACACTGGTCCGGTGACCACTGACGAAACGAAGCTGGACCCTGCACATGTCGACCTTGTCCAGGCGGCGGTGCGAGTTCCCGCGGTGACTGTCGCCTTCTGGGTCACCAAGGGTCTGACCACGGGGATGGGTGAGTCGAGCTCGGACTACCTCGTGCACGGGCTGCCTCCGGTCGTGGCGGTCGCCATGGGCGCCATCGCCCTGACAGGTGCCCTCGTGCTGCAGTTCAGGGCGCGCCGTTATGTGCCCTGGATCTACTGGCTTGCAGTGGCGATGGTCGGGGTTTTCGGAACTATGGCCGCCGACGTCCTGCATGTAGGGCTGGGCGTCCCCTACCTGGTCTCGACCGCGTTCTTCGCCGTTTGCCTGGCCGTGGTCTTCGCGCTCTGGTACGCCAGCGAGAAGACGCTGTCGATCCACAGCATCTACACAACCCGGCGCGAAGTCTTCTATTGGGCCGCGGTGATGTCCACCTTCGCGCTCGGCACCGCCGCAGGCGACATGACGGCGGTCACCTTGCATCTGGGATACCTGGCATCGGGGGTCATGTTCGCGGTGGTGGTCGCGGTCCCTGCCGTGGCCCATCGCGGGTTCGGCCTGAACGCGATCCTGGCCTTCTGGTTCGCCTACGTGGCCACTCGCCCGCTCGGAGCCTCGTTCGCGGACTGGATGGGCGTATCGACCGCCAGAGGCGGCCTCGACCTGGGCTCAGGTCCGGTCAGCTTGGCCCTGGCGATCCTCATCGTCGGCTTCGTGGTCTACATGACGGTCAATGCCACCGGGGAAGACATCGGGAACAGGAAGATCGCCCGCGAAAGTCCTGAGGTGAAGTGCTGATGAGGATGTCCA
>PMJN01000264.1 GCA_003157445.1 Micrococcales bacterium | reverse complement strand
CGAGACCGGACTGGGTGCCTCGGGGTGGGCCCGTGGCAACCACGCATGCAGCGGAAGCAGTCCGGCTTTGGAGCCGAACCCCATGACGGTCAACAGGAACACCGCCGTGCGCGTGCCTGAGGAGATGCCACCCGCGTGGGCGGCGATGGTGGCAAACGAGTCGCCGCCGCCGGCCGCCGACAGCACCACCAGGGCGAGCAGGATTGCCGCGAAGCCCAGCTGGGTCATTACCGCGTAGAAGGCCCCTGCTGAGCGCACTGCTGCGCGGTGGTGCTCGGAAAGCACCAGGGCCAGGGAAGCCGCGGCCATCAGCTCCCAGGCGAGCAGAAACGAGGTGACCGATCCCGCTGCCGGGACAAGGAGCATGGCTGCCACGAAGAGCGGGAGGATAAACAGGGGGAAACGAGCCCAGTGCTCGCGTTGGGCGTATCCGACCGCATAGATGCCGACCGCGATCGAGACCGCTCCGGTAGCCGCGATGAAGAACCCACCGAGTGGACCGAACTCGAAACGTACACCGACCAGGGGCAGCAGCCAGCTGATGACCAGCTGGCGCGGCTGAGCGAAGATTGCGCTGAGGCCGAGCACCAGCCCGACCGCCCCGATGGCTGCGGTCAGGCCTCCGGAGACGAATGCCTGTGCCCGCCGCGGCGAGCGCAGGCCCTGATCAGGGGCGGGAACCGAAGGGGAGTCGCAGGGGGCCGTCTGGGCGGTGTTCACCGGCCGGTCACCGTGCGCAGAGCCGCGATGATCTGCGCCGGGGTGGGGGGACAGCCGGGTACCTGCACATCGACCGGTATGACGTCGGTGACCGGACCGATCACGCCGTAGCCGCTGGTGAACGCACCACCGTCGATGGCGCAGTCNNCGGGTCACGACCCCTGTGGTGATCAGTCCGTCGGCGTGGCGGGGGGAGGCGACCACCCGCGCACCGAACCGCTCCGCGTCATAGACCGAGGAGAATGCGCCCGATATCTCAAGCTCGCAGCCGTTGCACGAGCCACAGTCAACATGACGCAGCTGCAGCGAGCCGCTCACACCGGTGGGTGGCGTAACGGTCGAGGCGGGTGCCGCCTCGGCCGTCTCGACGATGCGCCCGACTCGAGCGATCTTGCCGATCCAGGTCATTCCTGCTGCTCCTTGGCCCTGCCGCTGCGAAGGCTTGTGGTGGCCGCATTCATCAGCGGTCTGCACGCTCGCCGTCTTTGTTGTTGTCGGATTGGAGATCCTTCAGAAGATCCATCTGGTCACGGAGCAGTCCGGTCAGCACCTTGCGGGCGAGCAGGAGGAGCTCGGACATGTCTTTGGAGGCGATCGAGTAGATGACGTTGTTTCCCTGTTTGCGGGCCACCACCATCCCGGTCCTTCGCAGGACAGCGAGCTGCTGAGAGAGGTGAGAGGACTCGAGCCCCAGCTTGGGCATCAGCTCGCCCACCGAGTGCTCATCCTCGGAGAGCAGCTCCAGAATCCGTATCCTCGCCGGGTGACCAAGCGTCTTGAAGAACTCAGCCTTCAGCTTGTCGATCGGTTCTGGCATCACGTCCTGCCCTTCTATGCAGGTCAGACTTCACCGAGAGGAACCCTGGAAGCATCTCACGCAGTTCGATCAATTGCCAATACTAATAAGTAGTCATCTTGCCTCTGGAGTACGCGTTGGAACGCCGGTAGTTTGACCCCATGGCGGCCAAGGGCAGCACACCCCCATCAGCGGAGCTGGTTGTGGGCGGCCGCAGCCTGCGAATCTCCAACCCAGACCGGGTCTATTTCCCGGCGCGCGGGGAGACCAAGCTCGACCTGGCCCGCTACTACCTCAGCGTTGGCGAGGGCATCGTTCGGGCACTGCGCGAGCGGCCTACCATGTTGTACCGCTTCCCCGAAGGAGTCGCAGGGGAGAAGGTCCACCAGAAGCGGCTTCCCCGTGGCGCCCCCGCCTGGGTCGAGACCGTCCGGGTGGGCTTCCCGCGATACAACCGNNGACGAGCTCTGCGTCACCGAGCTGGCCGCCGTGATCTGGGCGGTGCAGATGTCTACAGTCGAGTTCCATCCCTGGAACTCCCGGCGCGCCGACACCGAAAGGCCCGACGAGTGGCGCATTGACCTGGACCCCATGCCCGAGTGTGGGTTTGAGCGGGTCGCCCGCGTTGCCTATGTCGCGCGCGAGGTCCTTGACGACCTTGGCGCCGTCGGCTGGCCGAAAACCTCGGGCGGGGCGGGGATTCACATCTACGTCCGCATCCAGCCACGGTGGGGTTTCGCGGACGTTCGCCGGGCCGCGCTGGCCTTCGCCCGAGAGGTGCAGCGGCGGGCTCCCTCCGAGGTCACCACGACGTGGTGGCGCAAGGACCGTGACCCACGAGCGGTGTTCGTGGACTACAACCAGAACACCCGGGATCACACGATCGCCAGCGCCTACTCGGTGCGCGGCCGCCTGGAGGCGACCGTGTCAACCCCGCTGACCTGGGATGAGGTCCAGGACGTCGCGCCGGGGGACTTCACCATCGCGACCGTTCCCGGGCGGTTCGCCGCCCTCGGCGACCTGCACGCCGGCATCGACCAGGCCGTCTTCTCGCTGGAACCCCTGCTGGAGTGGGCAGAGCGCGATGAGCGGGACGGCAGCCCGGACCGCGGGGCCCCAGGGGCATCATGAAAAGTCGGCCTAAGTCACATGTCGTCAACCTCCGCAGAGGGGCCCTGGCGGCGTAGTCTCATTGATGCCGGCTGGTTCGTCGGCCCAAGAGGCTGTGACCGACAGAAACTGGGGGTTGTGAACCGATGGTCCCTCTTCACGAGTCGGATCCGACTATGGTCTCGGATCCAGCGACACATCCAGGTTCAAATTCGGGTTTCGACCATCTGATGGAGCTCTTCAAAGAGGTCATCAGCGCTCGAGCTGCGATGACGGTTGCCCGCCGCGCGCCCCTGGGCAGGTCGCGTCTGATCGACGCGCCACGAGCGCGCCTGCTGCTCGCCCTCGAGGCCTACACCGCCGAGCTCAACGCGCGCAATCTGCCGGTGCCCTACGGCATCCGCGACGACCTTCGTATCCAGCGCCGCATCCTTGGCAGAGTCGCTGACGCCTCCAGCTAGTAGTAGTAGTAGTAGTACCCAGCTGCGCCCGTGGTATTTCGTCATCTGCTTCGGTCTGGTCAGCCTGTTCGCCGACATGGTCTACGAGGGCGCCCGCGCCATCATCGGGCCCTACCTGGCAACCCTTGGGGCATCGGCGGCACTTGTCGGAGCCGTTGCCGGGGTAGGTGAGTTCATCGGGTATGGCCTGCGGGTGGGCTCCGGATACCTGGTCCAGCGCCGCAGGCGCTACTGGACGTGGACCATCACCGGCTACGCACTGACGGTGCTCAGCATCCCGCTGATCGGGGTGAGCAACATGATCGCCCCAGCGTTGCTGCTCTATGGCACCGAGCGTCTCGGCAAGGCGGTACGTTCCCCGGCCAAGGACACACTGTTGTCGCACGCCTCCACCCAGACAGGCCGGGGAACCGCCTTCGGGGTGCATCAGGCGATGGACCAGACCGGCGCCGTGGCGGGACCACTGCTGCTGGCGGCTGTTCTGTCGCTGTACGTAGGCAACTATCGCCTCGCATTCGGGGTTCTGATCGTGCCGGGCGCCGTCGTGCTGGCACTGTTGTTCTGGTTGCGCCATCGCGTCCCGGACCCTGCGGCCTACGAGGTCGAGGCGTCGGGCCCACCGGCGGAGAAGGCTCCGGCGCCGCACACCGGCCAGAGCTCCACCTCGTCTGCGCTGCCAGCTGGGCGGGCCTTCTGGCGCGTTCGGGCCGACCTGCCGCCAAAGGTCCGGCAGTACATAGGCACTGTTGGCCTGTTGTCACTGGGAGTCACCGCATTCCCCCTGCTGGCTTACCACGCTCAGACCCAGGGCGTGCTGAGTGCTTCGCAGGTGCCGCTGCTCTTTGCGCTGGCCATGGCCGTCGACGGACTAAGCGGCCTGGCGATGGGCCGGCTCTACGACCGGCGCGGGCCGATGGTGCTGCTTTTGGTGCCGCTGGCAGCGGCCTGCAGCGCCATCGCGTTCAGCGACAACGCGGCCCTGGTCTGGGTCGGGGTGGCGATCTGGGGGGTGGTCAACGGCGTTCTGGACTCGACCGTCAAGGCGGTGGTCACCGAGCACGTCGGGTCCGCGGCTCGGTCCATCGCGTTCGGATGGCTGGCCTTGGCTCGCGGCTTTGGCCTGCTGGCCTCGGGCGTTCTTCTGGGGGTCGCCTACGACCAGAGCACCGCCTTGGTCGTGGGGCTGCTTCTGGGGATCAACGCCGTGGCCCTCGGCGCCCTGGTACGGGTGCTGGCGCGCCTGTGAGCACCCGAAGTTAGTACGGTGGAGCACGAGGATAGAAGCAGCCCTGCCCATTGGGACAAAGCCGGCCGTCCGCGCGGGTGGTGGTGGTTGGCTCGGGCTTGGCAGGGTTGTTCCACCTCGTGTACCGGGTCGGGTTCAAGAACCTTCTCAGCACATTGCTGCACTGGGCGGTGAGGTTGTTGGGACGCGGGGGGTCAGAGCGGACTGTCACCCAGCAGCAGATCTTCGCCCGTGCGGCACTCGACCAGTTCGGTGATCAGTTCGCCCCGACGCGTTCCTCGCACCGTGAGCAGGATCCTCACTCATGAGCGGGTATGGGTTGTCAGAGTGTGGACAGCGCGCTGCACACGTCGTGGCGGGCGCTGTTGTCCCCTAGTCTGGGCCCATGCCGCTTGACTACAAGATCGCCGAACGCACTCTGTCCAATGGCTTGCGAGTCATCGTCAGCGAGGACCACAGCGTCCCCAACGTCACAGTCAACCTGTGGGTCAACGTGGGCTCACGCCACGAGGTCGAGGGACGCACCGGCTTTGCCCACCTCTTCGAGCACCTGATGTTCCAGGGCTCAGCCAACGTGGCTTCCGGTGAGCACTTCTCAGCGCTGATGGCAGCCGGCGGGCGACTGAACGCCACCACCTGGTTCGACCGCACGAACTACTTCGAGACCGTCCCACGAGGCGCGATGGACCTGGCCTTGTGGATGGAGGCCGACCGGCACGGACACCTCCTGGACGCCGTCAACCAGGAGAACCTGGACAACCAGCGCGACGTGGTCAAGGAGGAGAAGCGGCAGCGTTACGACAACATGCCCTATGGCAACGCCCTGATCGACATCTACGCCGCGATCTTCCCCAAGGGTCACCCGTACCATCACCCGACCATCGGTTCCATGGCCGACCTTGATGCGGCCAGCGTGCAGGACGTCCACGATTTCTTCCGATCCCACTACGGCCCCAACAACACCGTGCTGGCTCTGGTGGGCGACCTCACCCCCGAAGAGGGATTTGCCGCCGCAGAGCGTTACTTCGGTGCGCTGCCAGCAAC
>PMJN01000385.1 GCA_003157445.1 Micrococcales bacterium | reverse complement strand
GCGTCAAGGGCTGACCTGCCGGGTCCAGGCTTGACACGCCCACGAGTGGGTTGTCTTGACAGGAATGAGGGGTGATATGGCGGTCACTGCCGATGATGTGGCGACAGTCGCCGGTGTCTCGACAGCAACAGTGTCGCGCGCCATGCGCGGGTTGCCACGCGTGTCCCCAAAGACGCGCGAGAAGATCTTGGCGATCGCGGAGGATCTTGGGTATGTGGCGTCGTCCTCCGCGTCAGGTCTGGCGACCGGAAGGACAAGGACAGTTGGAGTTCTGGCACCGTATGTCAACCGCTGGTTCTTCTCCGCCGCCCTTGATGGCGTCTGCCAGGAGTTGCACGGCCGCGGCTACAACTTGTCTCTGTTCAATCTGGGGGGTGGACGCTCACGCAACCGTGACCGAGCGTTCAACCGGACCATGGTACAAAAACATATCGATGCATTGCTGGTACTTTGCACCCCTTTGACCAAGGAGGAGATCAAGCACCTGCATCAGGTGGACATGCCCTTGATTGTCATCGGCGGACCGGTGATCGGCTGCTCGAGTGTAGCGATCGACGACTACGCCGTGGCCGAGCAGGCAACAAACCATCTCATCTCACTGGGGCACAAGGACATCGCGCTGCTACACGGCGATGATGACTCAGCCCTGAAGTTCGCGGTTCCCATTCTGCGTATTAAGGGGTTCAAAGACTCGATGGTGCGGGCTGAGATTCCGATTCGTAAGCAATGGGACCGTTTCGGCGATTTCACCGCGGTCAGCGGACGGCGTGCTCTCGTGTCCCTGTGGGAACAGCCAGGACCCAGACCAACTGCCATCTTCTGCGCCTCAGATGAGATGGCCTTTGGGGTGATCTTTGAAGCCCGGCGCCTTGGCATCAGCGTGCCGGGGGACCTGTCCGTCATCGGCATTGACGACCATGAGCTCTCCGAGGCCGTGGGCCTGACCACGATCCGGCAGTCCCCAACCGACCAGGCCCAGATTGGCACCAAGATGCTGTTGGACGAGCTAGCAGGTCATCGCGGAGCCGTCCGAACGGTCGTGGCTTCCCATGAGCTGATGGTCAGGGACTCGACGGCGCCACTGCAGGTCAGTCGTCCCTCGCACGCTCGCGCTCGAGGTCCGGGTGCTTGACCCCAAGCGGCACAAAGAAAGGGCCGCGGTGCATCCATCCCAGGGGCCCTGAGTCGAGTGAGCCTGTCAATATGGAGCGCGTCGAGGGGAATCGACCTCCAGCCTTGGGATCCGCAGCACCAGGCTCGGACAACTCTCAGCCTTGAAACCCTTGTCCAAGACAGGGTGCCAGGCGATGCTGCTGCACCCAGACACGTGTCGCACTCCTCACCTCATTCCTGGCAATGGCCCTAGTCCGCCTTCTGGTTGCCCTTGAGCTACGAGAAGCCGCCGAAGAGAAGGCAGTGCGAGATGGACCACAGTAAGGGAAGTGAGGGCTCCGCAGCTTGTTCGGACCGCGAGTATCCGTATATCTAGGACAGACAGGTGAGTGACATGGGCGAGATTGCCCCTGGGGAGAAAGCTCAGCTGATCGCGTATGCGGACCGGTTCGGAGGCAGCCTGGCGGGGTTGCACGAAATCCTGGACGGGCCGCTGGGGGGGCTCTTCGCTGGGGTACACGTGCTGCCGTTCTTCACCCCGTTCGACGGAGCTGATGCGGGCTTCGACCCCATGGACCACACCGAGGTCGACCCCCGGCTCGGGTCGTGGGATGACGTGCGGGCTCTTGCAGACGACTACGCGCTGATGGTCGACCTCATCGTCAACCACGTCTCGGCGGATTCGGCTCAGTTCCGCGACGTGCTCGCCCGCGGTGACGACTCGCCGTACGCGGGCATGTTCTTGACGATGTCCGACGTGTACCCGAGGGGTGCGAGCGAGACCGAGCTGGTGGGGATCTACCGCCCGCGCCTGGGCCTGCCGTTTACGGCCCTGACGTTGGGGCAGCGGCGCCGGCTGGTGTGGACAACGTTCACCAGTGCGCAGATCGACCTGAACCTGTTCGACCCGGCGGGCATGGCCTACCTGGACCGGGTCTTGGTGGCCCTCGCCGCCGGCGGCGTGTCGATGGTGCGCCTGGACGCGGTGGGCTATGCGATCAAGACTGCCGGCACGTCCTCGTTCATGACCACCGCCACGCTCGGGTTCATTGACGAACTCACGGCGCGTGCGCGCAAGCTCGGGATGCAGGTACTCGTGGAGATCCACGCGCACTTCGAGCGGCAGATCGCGATCGCGTCGGCGGTGGACCGGGTGTACGACTTCGCGCTGGCACCTCTGCTGCTGCACGCGCTGTACACAGCCGATGCGGCTCCGCTGCGCAGATGGCTCGCCGTACGGCCCACCAACGCGGTCACGGTACTGGACACCCATGACGGAATCGGGGTGATCGACGTCGGGCCCGACCAGATGGGCGACGGCCGAGCCGGCCTGCTCACCCCAGCTCAGGTCGATGCGCTGGTCGAGGCCATCCACGAGCGGTCCGGCGGGCAGTCGCGGCAGGCGACCGGCTGGGCGGCTTCCAACGTGGATGTCTACCAGGTCAACTGCACCTACTACGACGCCCTAGGCCGCGACGACATGGCCTATCTGCTGGCTCGCGCGGTGCAGTTCTTCACCCCTGGGATCCCGCAGATCTACTACGTCGGCCTGCTCGCCGGGCACAACGACATGGACCTGTTCGCGCGGTCCGGGGTGGGACGGGACATCAACCGGCATTCTTATGCACCTGACGAGATCGCCCGAGACCTCGCTCGGCCCGTCGTGGCCGCCCTGGTTGCGCTCATCCGCTTCCGCAACGCCCACCCGGGGTTCGCGGGCCACTGTGAGGTCGGCGGGGACGGCTCCCGAGTCAGCCTGACTTGGACCGCTGCTGCTGGCCAGAGCGCAGCGCTCGACGCCGATCTGGCGACCGGACGCGCGACGCTCGTATGGACCGGACCCGACGGCGAGGTCCACACGTGCCACGACCTACTCGAGATTCACCACGGGTATTGATCCAAGAGACCTGATCGCGCCGGTAGCCCACCAAGGGAAAGCTGCGTTCGCTAAGAGGGGCAGTATGCGGCCAGCCCGGTCATGGGAGTCTAAATCGTCAACACGAAGCCGCCGCCGCGCGGACAAAGCACGAGGGGGGTCGTTCGGGGCTCGGCCGACGTGGGCTGGGTCGGGGAGATCGACTGGGAATCTAGTCCCAGTTCGCGCACCGACCACAATGGTGGTCCGTCAGGACAACAGCTGGGCGCACGCCATGACGCGAGCTCCAGATGCTCGGCGTCAGAGCGCTGGTCCCGAAGCTCGGCCACTTACTCCTGCAGTTCCGCGTCCGCGAGAGGCCGCGTCATGAGCCCAAGATGGCATGGCTGGCGGAAGGGACGCCCCAGATCTGGGCCGTCCGTCGGCGGTTTCGTCGTCGTCGCCTGTACCCTGACCGGCCTCGCATCCGGGTATCTTGTTGGCCGATTGCTCACAGCTCCCTGACCTGTTCCTCGTGATGTTGGGTTGTGGCTCTCACCACGGCCTTCGTTGACCTAGGGCTGCGCTTGGTGGCTGTCTACGCGATTGGGGGGTGGCGCAAAGGGTGACTTGGGCGAAGGCCACGGGGGTGGCGCAGACAAGGGGCTGGCGTGTCTGAGTCGTCGTCTTGTCGGCGAGGTGGCCGACGTCTGCTGCTGCGAGTTCGCGCTCGAGGTTGCCGGGGTCCTGACCCGCGTTGTGGCCTCCGGCGTGCGTCTCGCGCGTAGAACAGGTCGCCGGCCAGATAGGCCGCGACGAAGATCAGCGCGACTGTCGGGCTAGCGACCGCGAGCACCGCTGTCCTGACTGGAAGGGTCGGTGCGAATTTGGCGGGATCGTCGCTTGCCTGTCGACAGCGGCCGGCCAGCTGGGCAGACATCTGCCGAGCTGGCCGGGAAGTCACGCCGTGCCCGACTTCAGCCGGTGACTGTTAGGCAGCCCAGTAACAGCGGCGCGCCGTAGATGTAGTTGTTATTGCCATACACGCAGACCGGGTAGGTGCCTGGACGTCCGGCAACCGTCACGTCGAACCCGTGTAGGGGCCCGGCGCTGGGGAAGACCGAGGCAACGTCGGGGCGAGGCTGGTCAGCTTGGGCAGCGTAGGCGACAAATGCGGATCCAAACGGGCCACCGACGTAGATCCCGATGGTGGATGCCGTGGTGGGGGCGTCGGGGTCGAACGTCCATCCTGTGACCTCGATGCGGGAACCGCCTACCGATCGGGCTGTGTCGAGGTGGCCGAGTGGTCCATGGTCGGCCGGAACGGTGACTTGCAGACAGCCGAGGGACTTGGCAGGCCCGGCACTGGGTTCGTTAATCGTCGCACACACCGGGTAACTGCCGGGCGGTACATACACGGGTACGTTGAACCCGTGCAGGGTGCCCAGGCTCGGGTATGCCAGTCCAACATCGGGGCGCGAGTCTTGGGCAAGGGACGTGCCCGACGCCGCAGTACCAACGGTGTAACGGATGTGTGTCGCGATGTGCGGTGTGCTCAGGTCTGCGGCCCACCCGTGCAGCACAACCTCTCCGGTCGCGACGGTGACCGAGTCCAGGTGTCCGATCAACGGCGAAGTGGCCGTTGCTGCGGTTGCCCCGGACTGTGGCACCAACACAAAGGCGGCCGCTGCACCCAGTAGAGCGACCACCGGGACCGCCCCAGCCCGCCTCTTGTGCGGTCTCGGCCCCGAGTTGAATGCCGACCGAACGTTCAGATTCTTCATTGTTCTGACTCTCCTTGTGACCACTGTGCACTTGATGATGGATGAACTATTAATAGATCCCCGGTGGCCTTCTTGGTTGGCTCGACTCAGTCTGGTTTTGTGAGTTGAATCACTCGCGCCGATGTCGAGCGGCGACAGGCTCCGACAGCGGCCTCTGACCTGTGTGCCGATGGGAGCGCCGCCGGAGGTGGCGGGACTTCATGGGGAACCCGGTAGGGATGACCAACCGACACCCCGCAATCCGCGCAGTTATCCCGCCACAGGAGGATCTTGCGCTTCCAACGGCTCAGCAGTAGAGCGACAGCTCGTCATCTGCTTGATCTCACATGATCGCCTCCGCACTGATCGCCTCCGCACTGATTGCGGCCATATCGGTCTTGGCCATCTACGAGAGGTCGCTCCCGGCCGCGCCTGGTCAGGTTCCCCCTGGGGATGAATGCCGTCGACTATCGCTCGGCGGCGAGAATCCGCTCTGGCGCTCAGCGAGCGTCAAGACACCCTGGGCCCAAGACCGGGTCGCCCTGCTCGGCGCGACCGAGATCAGCAACAGCTATGGCGGCCAGGCGTCTAGCGGCGACCCGAGCTATGACGCCCGCTACTTCAACCACCCGGGGGTCGCGATTAGGGCCAGTTCCGGAGATGGTGGCTACGGGGTGCATTACCCGGCCGCATCACGGTTCGTTACCGCGGTCGGTGGCACCAGCCTTCGCAGGTCCAGCTCCCCTTGCGGCTGGAGCGAGACTGGCTGGTTCGGGGGTGGCTCGGGCTGTTCGGCGTACGACCGCCAGCCGAATTGGCAGTCGTTGGTCACCAACATCACCGGTGTCTGCGCTAAGCGGGCCGTGGTCGACGTCAGCGCGGTCGCCGACCCCAGCACCTGCGTCGCGGTCTTCGACAGTTACACCTTCCAGGGCGCTGGCGGCTGGCTCGTGTTCGGCGGCACCAGCGTGTCGTCGCCGCTGATCGCGAGTGTGTACGCACTGGCGGGCAATGCCAAGACCTTCAACTACGGCACCCACCCCTACAGGCACACCTCAGCGTTAAACGACGTGACCAGCGGCAGCAACGGTTCGTGCAGGACTGTGCTGTGCAACGCCAAGCCCGGTTGGGACGGCCCGACCGGGCTTGGCACCCCCCCCATGGCGCTGGAGGCTTCTTGCCACCAGGCGGCGTCAAAGTCGACTCGCCATCCCCGCGGCGCCTCTGGCACTGCCCGGGTTTAGGGCTCTGCGTTGGCGACGGGCCGTCTGCTGTGTTCAGATGCATAGCCAGCTGGCCAGGCAACCGGCTGGGAGCTGATCGTCTCGCACCGATCTGATCATCCGCAGGATCGACCCACCGTTAACGACAGCTAAGGCTCGGCAACCACGCCGTCAGGTCGGGCAACAACGCGCGAAGGCCGTTGGCCTCGACGCTCACACGAGCAATCGAGGCCAAGACGAGCGGCCGCTGCGAGGGCGTGGTCCCGCTTCATATGCTCATCGAAGTCCGTGGCGACCTCGGCCGTGCAGCGCCCCTCGAAGACCAGACTCGGCCCGCAAGCACCGTCGAAGCCGAACCTTCACGGAAGTACAGACCAATGCGCTCCCACGCAAGGGTGGCCAACAACGGAACCAGCCGCTGTTCCCGGCACCAACAGACGACCTTGGTAATCCGCGCACTAGGGGCAGTAGGTCCAGCCAGTCGCCGACCTCAGAAGGCCTTCGACCGCCCAACCCCACGCATCGAGCACAGACACTCGCTGGTGGGTCAGCGTGCCCGCAGCGCAGGCATCTTCAGCACCGCCCAGGGCGGGAAGGTGACCGAGGAAATGCCAGGTGTTGGGGCGAGATTGTGCCTGGCACGAGCGTCCCGTCTTCTTCAAAAAAGATCGCCTCACGCACGATGGACTGCAAGATAGTGTCCGGGATTGATCACGGAACGCGCCGACCGGCAGGTCACGGCCCAGCGGGACCGACGATGTTGGTGGTTGATGGTCGATATAGCAGCACCGTGACCTGTTCGGTTCTCGGGCGAAGCAGCGGCTGTTCGTCTCTGATCTGGATGGAACAGGGCTGCGTCCTGATGCCATGGAGTCGATCTGCCCACAGCAGACTCCCAGGTAGAATCCAGCCTGCTGTGAGGTTCGTGGAATTGACTTGACCTATCGACGTCCATGGAGATCCCGATGACGCAGCAGCCTCCGTCCCAGTCGCCACAGCCACCCGAGGATGTGTCGCCGCACACAGTGCCGCTCTGGCAGGAGCAGGCGCAGTACCCGGGATACTCCCCGGTCTTCCCCCAGGCTCCGGCTGAGGCGCGCCCGGCCGCGCAGGCGCAGCCTGCAGCAGAATCGTCTCATTCGGCCAGGACCCGCAGGTTGGCCGAGCTCGCCGCGGTCGCCGTGGTCGCCGCAGCCCTGGCCGGCGCTAGCACGTATGGCCTCGCCCGCAACGACAACGCATCCTCTGCTGCGGCGCCGACCCCGCTGTCAGTGGCAACTTCTCCTGCGCCAGTACGGCAGGCCAACCCCGCCGCCCCCAACTGGGCGGTCACCGCTGGTGTGGTCTCACCCAGCGTCGTGTCCATCTCGGTGACCGGCAGCTCGGGCAGCGGGCAGGGCTCGGGTGTCGTCTACGACACCCAGGGTCACATCCTGACCAACAACCACGTTGTGACCGGTGGCGGGACGGGCTCCCAGCTCACGGTGACTCTGAACGATGACCGGACCTACGGCGCGACCGTTGTGGGCACCGACCCGTCCACAGACCTGGCGGTCATCAATCTGACCAACGCGCCGCGTGACCTCAAGCCCATTGCGCTGGGGGACGCCAACCTCATCAAGGTTGGTGACCCGGTTATGGCTGTTGGGAACCCGCTGGGTCTGGCCGGCACGGTAACTACTGGGATCGTCAGTGCGCTCAACCGGCCTGTTACTACTTCAGATGCGTCCAACGCCCCGCAGTCCGCAGATCCGGTGGTGACCAACGCGATCCAGACCAGTGCCGCGATCAACCCGGGCAACAGCGGCGGCGCGCTGGTCAATGCCAGTGGCCAGCTGATCGGGATCAACTCGGCCATCGCCTCGCTTGGGTCCTCTAGTGGTTCGTCCTCTCAGAGCGGTAGCATCGGGATCGGTTTCGCGATCCCGGTCAACGAGGCCAGGTTGATCGCCAGCCAGCTGATCACCTCCGGTACAGCCACCCACCCCTACCTGGGGGTCAGCGCCAAAGACGGCGTTGTGACTGACGGATCCGCAAAGCGCGCCGCAGCGGTGCTCGCCACCGTGGTCAACGGGACTCCGGCCGACCAGGCGGGGCTGAAGGCCGGCGACGCCATTGTCGCAGTAGACGGCAACCCTATTGACGGGTCCCTGTCGCTGGTCGCTCAGATACATGAGTTCACTGTGGGGGACACAGTGGCTTTCACGGTCGTGCGAAACGGTCAGCCCCGGAATGTCAACGTCACCCTCATCGCCAAACCGGCCACGACCCCGTAACGCAAGCAGATCGGACAAGGTGCAGCGGCATGTGTCTTCCGGTGGATAGGGAAGGGGCAGAACTGATTCTCGGCACAACGAGTCGATGGGGCTGGCACTGCTGGCTGTGAGGCGAGCAGTGACCGCCGACCCTTCTGGCAGCGAGGCAGCATTGTGCTCTTCTCAGTAGATGACCGTGATCGGTGGATCCGGCAAGATCGAACAGGGGTCACCTCAATTCCATGCGGCCTGCGCAATGATGGCGACCAATGCTTCCTTGCCGATCTTTTCGTCCCAGATCTCGATGTGGTACAGGTTGGCTAGTGTGAGCAGGTACTCCTTGTCGTAAGCTGCGAGCACTCGAGCCGTGGACCGCACGCGATCGGTCTTGGCTTGCATGGCCTTGTCTTGGATGGTCTTGGTCTTCATGACATTCCTTCCCACTCAACTCGTTCTGCTGCTCCATTCACCTGCTGGCACCCGCCGGGGCGGCAGTCGCCGCCAGTGCCCGGCGCCGAGCATGGCACCGGAGAAGACTCACGACCGCCGTGGTCGTGCCCGATCCGACACCCAAAGACCAGTAGCACCGCTGCTGCGCATAGGTGAGGAAGCATCCGGTCTGTGGTGTCGTGGCCACGACGAAGTCCCCATCGGGTCTGAGACGCCCGGGCGCGAGCGGCCGATGGCCGCCCGGACGCTTTGCATCCAACATTTCGACCCCATGGCCGCCCACCTTGGTGGCCGCGATAGGGGCGCCTGGAAATGGTGGCCACGGCGACGACCTGCCCCTCGGGCGAGCCGCCTCCACAGCGAGGTTGTATAGCGCTGCGTGCAAGACACCTGCTGCACGCATGGAGTTCGTTCCGAGGTCGGGGACCATCAGGGCGACTGCCTGTGGGACCGCGGTTCGAGCGAACCTCTTGGCCTGGTCCAGGCCAGCGATGCCACCGGCCGCGAGCATGGGGGCGAATCTATATCGAGCCGTGCAGGTGCGCAGGCCCCCAGTGATGGCGGGGCTCGTTGCTGCGATCCAGGCGTCGGCGGTGAAGATCATGAACCCTCCATTTGCGTCGACATGGTGCACACGTGCCTCACACCGCCGACACGTCCAGTGTCTGTGCCCGCAGTGGTTCCTCACAGGGTCCAAAGTCCTTTCAGCACAACACGATGGCGACCTCCGCCTTAGCCCGGATGACCTGAACGCTGTGTGGTCAACTGTCCAAGAGGTGCTATCTCTTGGGCCCCACGCCGCAGCTGCTGCAGCCGAAGGTGGTGTTCATCTCGGCTGAAGAGTTCGAATCCGCCTGTGCTGACCGGCGGACCTGGGCACTTCGACCTAAGGACTGCCCACACCCATGCACCCGGGGACCCGTTGCCCCTCCAACCGGTCCGAGTATCGGGCAGCCTGCTTCAGCCCCGTTGTTTCCGGGCGAGTGCGGCAGGAGGATGACCTGGTGGGCGGTCGGAGCGTTTCTGCATCACTTCGGCTTCGGCCATGGCAGCGGACCCATCAATGCGTCAGCGGGGAGTCGCCCGCCTCACCCGATAGGTGCAGAGCCCGGCGGCTCAAGCCCGCGGTCGTCTTGTTCGTCGAGTTCCTGTTCCGCGGGGGCGGCCAGATTGGGTGGTTCAGGTCGGGCGAGCCACTGCTCGAGGTAGAAGACCAGAGCGAGTATGGCAACAAAGCCGACGAATATCGTCCCAATGACTCCGGCTATGTCGTACCACTGCATCAGCATTATGCCGCCGTGTCCTCGGCCTGCTGCACGAGCGCCATGTGGCGCTGAGCGTTCAACACGAAGACACGAAGCTTGCGGAATAGGCGGGCCAACTCCTGGCTGGCGGTCCCCCCGCCACCGTCGCCAACACAAACATCCCCAAAGGGCCAGGGCCGCCATGGGCTGTCAACCACAGCGACAGCCCGGGCTTGGCTGCCAGGCCCTGCCGACACACGTGAAACCCGGGTTCGCCCTCCAACGCCGCCGCGAGTAGATCCGAGAAGATCGTGTCGTGCCCAACGACGACACGTGCGTGCTCACGGTCCCGTCTGACCATTTCGGCGAGAGGGCCTTATGGAGGAGGTTTCCGGCGAGATCGGAGAAGTGGGGGCCGTGCTGTATGCGGTGGAGGTCAGACCTCGCTGGCTGGAGACAAGCAAGATCCGCCCTGTATCCGGGATAAGCGGGCACGGCTGGCCATCTTCACAGAGCCGCAGGCTTCGCCGACACAGAGCGCCGAACATCTTGGCGTTGTTAGCATCCCACAGAACATGGGCGCTCAAGCAGGGGGTCATGAACTCGCCGCCGTCATCTTGTCGATCTCCTGAGTCTGTGCCTGATCTGCCGGGGCTCTGCTTGCGATGGCAGCCGATAGGTCGCTCATAGCGCTGACCTTGACTTGAGGGTTTGGAGTGCGGCGATCGTGTGGGCGTAGGTGGCTGGAGCGAGATCGGGGATGCCTGTCTCGAACTTCCGCAGTGTGGAGATGGAGACCCCAGCTTGTGCTGCAAGGTCTCTGAGGGGGACTCCCGCCTGCTCGCGGATCTGTCGCAGTGTGATTCTTGCCGTTGGTTTGGGTGGCGTGGGTCTGGCCAAGCCGACTCCATCGCTGCCACGCTGGTTATCTCGATGGTGCTCCCGGTGGTCTCCTGCCTGGTGAATGTTCCTCACGATCAGTTCCCCTTCGGTTAGGTGAATCGGTAAGGCCGGTCGGGGTTAGCCCGCCGGCCGGGGCCGTTCTGTCTTGTCCAATCCCATCCCCGGGCAGTCGTTACCCTGGTTCAGCCGCGATGAGCCAGCCTGGACAAGGTTTTCCAGAGGCTGCAGAGCCGCGATCGTCGTGAACTCAGCTGCCCGATCTTGGACGGTCTACCTGCTCTGGTCCAAGGCGGTCCGGACGAAGTTCGATGGGGACTCTGCCTTCCGTCTCGGAGCACAGAGTCGCGCTCATTGCGCGCATCCGCTGCAAGTTGTCGCTGTTCGCGGGGTATCTGCCCTGTGTGCCCGTTGGAGTGGCGCCGTGGCGGCGACCGTCCCTATCCAAGGTAGTTACAGGGGTCGTCGAACGGAAGAGGGTCAGTGCTTCGCGATAGCCCCACTCGTGGGGGACTGGCCGGGCGGAGTCTGTGGAGGTTTGTGGCCGGGGTGCGTCCGCTGGCATTGCCGTCCTGCAGCAGCGTGAGCTCTGCACCCGGTGTTGTGGGGGAACTGTGTGCGGGCGGGCTTGCAAGAATGGCGGCGTCGGTGGGCTTGCCTGCGTTCCTGGGCGACATGGACGACTCCTTCGGTTCGGTGGCAGCTTGGCTGCCGTGATCCTGCATCGGTGATCCGGTGATCCGGTGATCCGGTGATCCGGTGATCCGGTGATCCGGTGATCCGGTGATCCGGTGATACGCCGATCCGGTGATACGCCGATGCTCGGCTAAGGGCCGACACCCCAGCCGGTGGACCCGAACGGGGTGAGCCGATCACCCTCGGGTGGACTCGTGGTTGTGTAGGTGTTCCCCGGACTCATCCGTTCCGGGGAACATGAGGGCTTCATGCCCATTGCGGCGTGGCACGTACGGAGGCGCTGCGCCTCGTCCCCGAATCTCAATGGTCTCCGACGTCTGGTCGGACGCGCCGACAACCCGGCCGTGTACGTGAAGCCGGCTAGCTGCCACCGCGTTCATGCTCGCCCTCCCCGAGAGTCCAGCCTCAAGCATGCACGTTCGGGCACCTTGTTCGGAAGAGCAAAGGCCATCCAAAATCGTTCGCACCGCAGATCAGGAGCTCCCCTCGGCCGCCGACCTTGGCCACCGCACGTGGAATGGCGAAATGACAACGGCTGAAGACTCATGAATGGACGGGCACGTGCGAGAGCGGAAAACCGTTGCCATGGGCAGACCCTTGGCGGCCTCGAAGGTCGCCCGGACTTGTCGTAGGCGGGCCACCAGTAGGTCGTTGGTCAGGCGTGCGCTTGTGTGGCACCCCTGCTGACTGGGTGCGACTGGCGGTGCCCCCAGAGCGCTGGCACCGGTGTCCACCCACTTCTTGGGCTTCAGTCTCGAACAACGTCGCTCTGCCCGGTTGAACCCTCCAGTGGAGCCAGTGAGCGTTTACGCCACCACCCATACGCCACCACCCATATATTGCGTGCACCAGCATTCAAGGGCGCGTGGCTGCTCGATGCGGCCGGGAAGGGGCTCATGCCCTGGCTCGTCCGCCGCGGTGGGCCCCGCCGACTCCTCGCAGCCGACCGGCCGCGTCTGCCCATCCATCACCAACTGTGAGGCAGTCATGACCATCGTTGTCGGGTACGTTCCGACCCCTGAGGGCGAGGCCGTTCTGGCACGTGCTGGCGAGGAGGAGACTGCGCTCGCAGGATCTCCTGGTGGTCAGTTCCATGCAGGGGGAGTCGAGCATCAGGGCGGTGTACACACCCACCTCGGCCCTCGCGCTGCTCGCTGCCGACCTCAAGGCCGCGGGAGTTGGTATCGAGGTCTCTCACATGGACACTCCCAGCGACTCGTCCGAGGCGATTCTCGACGCAATTGATCAGGTGGGCCAGTTTGGTGGTCGTGGCACTCAAGAGGCGCTCGACGGTTGGCAAGCTGATGCTTGGCAGCACGCCCAGACGGTCGTGCTCAAGTCGAACTGCTCGGTCTTGGGGCCAGGGTCTGCCCGGTGCCCCTCATCGTCGTTGACCTGATCGCCGGACGGTCCGCCGAACAGGCAGCTGCGGCTGCTCGGCAGGCATCTTGTCGGACGGGATTGGCCTACTGGGCGAAGAGAGTGGTGGAGAAGCTGTAGCGAGACGCTCGGTAGATATGCAGGCCGTGCTCGATGGCGCGGCCTGCAGCGTCGTACGCGGTGCGCTCCATCCTCAGAAGGACCGCCTTGGGCTTCTCGTCCAGGATGCGGGCCTCGGTGGAGGTTGCAGTGCGGGCGCCGATGCTCTGCTGCGCCATGTGGATCTCGATCCCGCGCCCGCGCAGCGCTTCGTAGAGACCGAGATCGTTGAGTTCCTCATACGTGGGGGCGATCTCCAGAGCAAAGTGGTTGTTCATCAGCGCCAGAGGCTCACCGTCGGCGTAGCGCAAACGCGTGACGGTCACCACCTCTGCGCCCAGCGGGATCTCGAGCACGCTGCAGATCTCGGGCGTTCCAGGTCCAACGGTGTATCCCAGCACCTTGGTGGTCGGGTTGCGACCGCTGCCAGCAAGGTCATCGAAAAGGCTGGTGAGGTCCACTGTCCGGTGAACCCGTACGGGCGCGATCTGCGTACCCACGCCGCGCTTTCGCACGAGCATTCCGAGGTCCACCAACTCCTGCAGGGCGCGCCGCGCGGTGGGCCGTGAGACCCGCAGTCGTCTGGCTAGGGTGATCTCGTTCTCCAGGCGTTCCCCGGGTGTCAGCACGCCTGTCTTGATGTCCTTCTCAATGGCCTTGGCCATCTGGTGGTAGAGGGGCACCGGGCTTGAGTGATCGAGGTTAATGCGCAGCATTGTTGTTTGGTCGTCAGACACGTCCCCTCAGGCTCCTCTTGTTGACCTAACAATCTGCGCTGTGATCGTTCTGTACAGACATTATGACGAATGCGACCTGTGCGCACCACCGTCGGTCGGCGCGGCGCGACACGGACCTTCATTGAGAGCACAGTCAGCACTGGCAGTTCAACAGGATCGGCGAATCCTAGGGATTTGGAGCCTGATGTTCGAATGTTCGGACAAAGCCTTTGACTTTGATTGGTCGCTGGGTGCAGAGTCCTTCTAGGCGGCAGTCGATGGCGATCGAGCAGATCGCCATCGACCCTCATCGTCGTGTTCGCCCCATGGGGGTGATCCGCAATCACGTGGACAACCAGGAGGAACCGTGCCCACAGGTGTGGCGGTCCTGACCATCGGCCGGTCGGGGGTGGACATCTACCCACTGCAGATAGGTGTCGGTCTGGAGGACGTCCAGACCTTCGGAAAGTTCCTGGGTGGCAGCCCGACGAACGTGGCAGTCGCCGCTGCGCGACTGGGCCACTCGGCAGCAGTACTCACCGGCGTCGGCTCCGACTCCTTCGGCCGATTCGTTCGGCGCGAGATGGTTCGCCTCGGCGTCACGGATGACTTCGTGATCACCAGTACGGACTTCGCCACGCCGGTCACCTTTTGTGAGATATTTCCGCCGGACCACTTCCCGCTCTACTTCTACCGCCAGCCCAGCGCCCCCGACATGCAGCTTCGCACCTCTGACATGCCCCTGGATGTCATCGAGGCAGCCAAGCTCTTCTGGGTTTCAGTGACCGGGCTCTCCGCTGAGCCGAGCCGCTCGGCCCACTACGCCGCGCTTGCCGCGCGGGACCGGGCCCGACATACCGTCCTAGACCTCGACTACCGTCCGATGTTCTGGTCCAGTGCCAGGGAGGCGACCGAGCAGATCCGCAAGGTCCTCGGGCAGTTCACCGTCGCCGTCGGCAACGCCGAGGAGTGCGAGATTGCCGTCGGCGAGACGGTGCCCGACCGAGCGGCCGACGCACTGCTCGATGCCGGCGTCGAGATCGCCATCGTCAAGCAGGGCCCCCTGGGGACGTTGGCCAAGAGCCGCGACCAACGTGTCGTGGTGCCCCCGATCTTGATCGATGTCGTCAACGGGCTGGGTGCCGGCGATGCCTTCGGAGGGTCTTTGTGTCATGGCCTGCTCAGCGGTTGGTCGCTCGAGCGCATCGTCGCCGGGGCCAGTGCGGCAGGGGCAATCGTTGCCTCAAGACTCGAGTGTTCGACGGCAATGCCCAGCGTGGACGAGGTCGAGGCGGTCCTGGCCGGCACGCCCGTCGCAGAGCTCAACAACGCACAGCGCAAGGAGTTGGCAGATGATCACCATTGACAAGCTCGGCG
>PMJN01000533.1 GCA_003157445.1 Micrococcales bacterium | reverse complement strand
GGGGACTCGCTGATGATGAAGCTCGGCGAGGCCGCGAACCGGTTGTCGCGGCTCGACGTGCTCGCCCCCGACGGCGTCGAGTGGGCACTGGCCGTCGCCAACCGGAACTTCATCATCCACCAGTACGACCAGATCAACCGCGAGCTGACCTGGCTGACGTTGTCAGTTGACCTGCAGGCTTGGCACAGGTCGCTCGCGCCGCTGGTCGACCAGGCTCGGGCCGCGCTCGACGCAGACACCGGCTGACTGTCTGCGCTCAGAGACCGATGCCCGGGCCGGCCCCGGGACGGCGCGAGAAGTTTGGAATGGGCTCGGGCCGCCGGCGAGAGACACGTGCCGGGTCGTCGTTATTGTCGAGGTGGTGCGGTTCAACATAGGGCTCGTACTTGGCTGCTTCTTGGGTGGCGGGTCGGGCGGCATGCGCGGGGCCGAGGTCGGTGCGGTTGCGGGCGAACGTGAGGGTCCACTGCTGTCGGGCGTCGTCGAGATCCTCGGCGACGAGGTGCGCAGTATTGGCCTCGTGGCCACGTGTCATGGCCACGTAGGCCGATGCTGCACCGGTGTGTTCGCCGAGGGCCAGGTGGGCGGTTCGGGTGGTCTCGCCTTGGGCCCCGTAGGCGGTCGAGGCGTAGGCGAGTTCGACGTACTGGACGGCGTACCGGAGCGGTAGCTCCCGCGTGCCCGCCGTCCCGACGAGATGCATGGTGCCGTCGTCGCCCACCGGTGACTATCCAGGTGTCGCGGTTGGCGACGCCGAGGTCGTAGTCGTTGCGCCGGGTAGCGACTCGGTCGCCGACCCCGATTCGCTCACCGCCGTCGGTGACCAGCACACGGGAGTCGTCGACCTGTCCAGCTGTGACTAGCCGCTCGCGGATCGCCTGATTGAGATCGGCCACCTGCTCGCGGGTATCGGCCACCACGAGCGCACCTGTGGCGGCTGCGTCGTCGGCCAGCGCAGCGGTCCGCGACGCCTCATCGCTGTGGACGACGATCTGGCCGTGTTGGGCGAGCAGGTCGAACACCACTTCAGGATTCTCCCCGGAGCGCATGGCGAGGCTGAGCTTCGCGTAGTCGGGGTCGGCGAACCGGTGGACGTTATCCAGGGTCAAGCGCGCGTCGGGACCAGCCCAGTGCGCAGCGAGATCGAGGACACCGCCTCGTCCGACGGCGGGCAGCTGATGGCGGTCCCCGACCAGCGCGAGACGCGCGCCAGTCTCGTCGGCAATGGTCACCAGCGCGCGGGCGGTGTCCTGGTCCAGCATCCCGGCCTCGGTGATCAGCAACAAGTCACCCCGACTCAGCACAGCATCGGAGGACGGGACGGAGAGCTCGCGGGTCCAACGGCCATCGTTGTCCCAGGAGAAGCCGTACTGGCGCGCGAGCCACGCGGTGGAGTGCGCCTGTGAGCCGATCTCGGTCGCCACCACTTGGGCGGCCTTCAGCGTCGGCGTGACGACGATCATTTCCGTATCCCGGTCTGAGCGATAACGGTCCTGGTACCGGCCAGTGTGGCGGTCTTCCCCGCACCGGCGGCACCCTCGACGACGACCAGCCGGTGCTTGCCGGCCAGCGTGGCGACGGCCCGCATCTGCTTCTCGTCGAGGTCTCCGCCGGTGATCATCGCTGGGAGGCCGGGTAAGGAGGCGCGGACGGCGAACGAATTGCTCTCACAGTGGTCGGGGCTGAAACAGAACAAGGGCACCAGCCTGCAGTTCACCATCGTGACGACCTACGGCAGCTGGAAGTCAGCCGCGGCGACGGTGACCTTCTCGTGCTGAGTGCCCTCGTCGTCGACCATGACCGGGCCGATGCCCTGCACGCCGGCACGGCTCTCGCGCCCGCCGGCTTCATCGTGCACCTGGCAGCCGACCGGACCGAGGCCATGGCAGCCAGGCAGCCCGGCACCTCGACCTCGTGGTCTGCGACATGGCCGTTGCCGGACACGAGGGACAGACGCTGGTGCAGACGCTGCGCGCCGCGGGTGCCAACGCCATCTGTATCGCGACCTCCCCCGACCCCTCCCCTGACGTCCGCCAACGCTGGCGGGTGGCAGGAGCAGCACTGTGCCTGACGAAGCCGGTGAATCCCGCCATCCTTGGCGCCATCGCGCGACAGCTGGTCACGCAGGGTCACCTGCCCGATCCGCTCGGGATCCGTTCGACGCCGAGCTGACCGATCTGGTACGCCCCCGGTATCTGGACCTGCTGCCGGCCCGTGCCGCCACCGAACGCGAACTCACGGACCTGCCGGATCTGGCCCGGGCCTCCCGTACGCTGGCCGGTGCCAGCGCCCAGTTCGGCTACCCCGGCCTCGCTGACCTGTGCCGGATTGTCCAGCAGGAGGCGCGCGCCGGGAGGCGTGACCTGGAGCTGGTAGAAGTCGTCATGACGGCTGCAGGGCACATTCAGAGAACCAACCGGTAGCCGACTCCGCGCACCGTGCGAATATCCGGATTGACCACGCCCGCAGCTGCCAACTTGCGGCGGAGGTTGGACATGTGGACCTCGACCAGCCGCGCATCGCCCTCCCATTCACTCTGCCACACACCCTGCAGCAGGGTCTCGCGCTGAAACACCCGGCCCGGGTTGCTGGCCAGCATCGCGAGCAGGTCGAACTCCGTGCGCGTCACGGGCACCCGAGTGGTGGCGATCCGCACCTCCCGGGCATCCAGGTCAACCTCAAGATCACCCACCCTCGCGACATTGGACACCTCAGGCGCGCGATCCGTGGAGCGGCGACGTGGATTCGCGTCATCTGTCGAGCGGCGTCGCAGGCTGTCGGCGAGCGGAGTCTCCGGCTGGTGGCGGACACGCCGCAGCATCGTCTGAACGCGGGCAGTCAGCTCTCGAGGCGAGAACGGCCTGACCATGTAGCCGTCTGCTCCCACCGCAAGGCCGACCAGCACATCCACCTCCTCGGGACTGGCCGAGAGCATCAGCACGTAGCAGTTGCTCATCGCCCGCAGCTGCCGGCACACCTCGGTGCCGTCAGCGTCAGGCAACCCCAGGTCGAGGACCACGAGATCAGGATGGCTCTCGCGCACCAGCGCCAGGCACTCGGAGCCGGATGTCGCCTCAAAGGTATCTATGCCCGCTCGCTGCAGGCCCGTGACGACCAGCGCGCGAATGTCGTCCGCACCCTCCACGACCAACACCGAATGCCCCATGGACCTGTCCCTCGCCGCCGTGCTCACGACCTCAGAACACGAATGATGACCTTCTCAACCAGCATAGGCTCCGCACCATGCGTCGGACTCACTTTCAGGAAGCTGGCCACTGCACCAGCGCCCTCGGCAAGGGGCGCGGATTGGCTCATCCCGATTCGGCCCAGTTGAAGATATCCACCCTTGACGAGCGACTCGCGCCTAGCCGGGCTCATCACCACGTTCTTTGCGTTCATAGAGAAACGCACCGGCAAGCCACCCTCGGCACTGTCCCTGACCGACCTGGATGCGCCGCTGATCCTGGACTTCCTGGACCACCTCGAGACTGAGCGGGGTAACACCCCAAGGACCCGCAACGCCCGACTGGCTGCCATTCACTCATTCATGCGCTTCGCGTCGATCCGCGATCCGGCCTCACTCCCAGTAGCGCAACGGGTGCTGGCGATCGGGTCCAAACGCTTCGACCGTCCGGTACTGGGCTACCTCACCCGCGAACAGGTCGCCGCGATCCTGGCCGCACCCGACCGGGGCACCTGGGGCGGACACCGCGACGCGGTCCTGCTCGCCATCACCTACAACACCGGCGCCCGCGTCTCGGAGATCACCGACTTGCGAGTACGCGACGTGCTGCTGGACCGGGCGACCGCCGTGCACCTGCGCGGCAAGGGCCGAAAGGAACGCGCCATACCGTTGTGGAAGAACACCGCGACCGACCTGCGCGGCTGGCTGGACCGAATCAACCCCGAACCCGACAGGCCAGTGTTCCCCAACCGGGCAGGCGAACCGCTGACCCGATCCGGAGTACGCGACCGCCTCGCACGTGCCGTCGCCAAGGCCGAACAACAGTGCCCGTCTCTACAGGGACTGCATGTCTCGCCACACACCTTGAGACACTCCACGGCCATGCACCTGCTGGAGTCCGGCACCGATCTCGCCGTCATCGCTTTGTGGCTCGGACACGCCAGTCCCGCTACCACTCACCAGTACCTCGAAGCGGACCTCGCCGCCAAAGAAGCCGTTCTACGACGACTGACCGACCCCAGTACAGCACCCAGGCGGTTCCGTGCAGGTGACCGACTGCTCGCCTTCCTGGACACCCTGTGATTATGTGAAGCCCTCGGACGCACAAACACCACTACAGGCCCAGATCGGCGTCGCACTGCACATAACGCGTTGCTGAGCCGAATAGGTGATGTCGCCGACCTACACCCGGTTCAGGCCGCCCTGTCCCAGTTGGCCACGATCAGGGTGACCTGCCGCATCGTGACCACTTCATCGCCCTCGCCTACGGGTAGGTCCACGGTGGTGTCAGCGACCCGCCGCTGGTGGGTGCGCCCGGTCTCGTCGGTGTAGGTGAGGCCGGTGGTCAGGTCCGGGACGAGGTCCTCGGCCAGGCCCTTACGTCAGGTCAGCACGTCAAAACCCTGGGCGTCCATGTGTTCGAAGAGGGTCGGTGACCAGCCGCCGCGGTCGAANNGACCGGGTCCCCGGACGCATCCGAAATCCATGTCTCGACTGTGGCGGAGGGGGGTCAGTCGGGAGAGGTGGGTTTGGCGACCTTGCGTTGGCGGGGGGATTTGTCAGGTCTGACCCGTTCTGGTTCGACGCCGACCGTTGAGCCGAGGCGTCTATCCTCCAAACGGAAGATCCCGAGCAGACGACGATCCCGAGCAGACAGAGTCCGCGGCCTTCCTCGTTGCCCGCCTTGAGCACTTCCTGCGACAGCCTTGCGGATTCCTTGAGGTTTACCTGCGGCTGGCTTGTGGTTGCCGGTTCATCGTTGTTCTTGAGACCGGGAACACCCGGCGACAACGAGAACACACCGAGGAGTCAGCAGATGAACAACCCCACCGCCGCGACGTCTGGCCGTCGCGGCAACACGGGCAAGTTCCTGATCTCGCTCGGCGCCCTCGCGGTCGCCGGTCTCGTCGCCACCGCCGGCCCCGCCTTCACCGGCGATGGTCTGTCGACCAGCGGCCAGGCACCAGGTTCTCAATCCGTCGGCGGTTCGGTCTCCCAAACCAACACGGGAGCTGTCCTAGAATCGACGAACTACACCGTTGTCAACAACGTAGTCAGGGGCATTGACCTGACGTTCGACAGGGCTGCGGCCGGCAAGGACCTGGTTGTCACGCTTGGCGGGGTTACATACACCTGCTCCAGCGGGATCACCATTGTTGGTGAAGCACCTATCGATCCAGCACCAGATACGCGGACAACATCGGCAGCGGTCTGCACTAGCGAAGCTGGCGCAGCAAACACGGCCACTGCGCTCGCGGTCACGGTGACTGAACCGCAGGAGTAGTCCTTCCAGACGGGTGACGTGCCCGCCCTTAAGCACTGAGTGATGGCACTGGCCCCGGTTCCACGCCAACTGACCAGGGGCTGCCGATGTCGCGAACGATGCGCCGGCTCGGCTGTCGTCGCAGGGCTGGCGGTCCTGCTCGCGATCGCAGCGGCGCTGCTGCTGACCGGCCAGGACGCCATCGTGGTGACCCACGGGGTCAGCATGAACCCGGTCTACTATCAGGGCGACATGGTCGTCGTCGCCCGAATGCCGAGTTGCCACGTAGGACAGATCGTGGCCTACCGCAGCCCGGGAAGAGCTTTGTGGTCCTGCACCGCATCATTGGCGGCGACGCGGGCGGCTTCGTCTTCAATGGAGACAACAACCTGTCGACGGATCCGACCAGGCCGACGCAGAAGGAGCTGCTCGGCCGGGCCGTTCTGCACATCCCGGCGGGTTGCCTCTGGCTGGAGCGCGTGGCCAGCCCGACCGCACTGAGTATCTATGCCTGGCCTGGCAGCGTCCAGTGGTGAGCTTGCTGTCGTAGCCGCGGTCCAGGTGCAAGGTCTCAATGTCCAGCAGGAGTCCGCGGGCGGCGACGGCTTGCAGGGTTGGTTCGAGCAGGATGGAGTCGTGGCGGTTCGCCCCGTCGATGACCCAGCCGATGGGGATCCCGCGCAGGTCGGTGGCGACCGACCACTTCCAGCCGATCTCGGCTTGGTCGGTGGGGCTGGGGCCAGTCCCTTCACCGCCGCAGGGGGCTTTGTGCAGGCTGCCGCCGGTGGCGACCTCGGATAGGTCCAGATCGATGACCCTTGTCGTAGCCGGCGATGGCTTGTTCGACGAGCTTGTCGAAGACTCCGGCGGCGAGCCATATCGTTGTCGGTCAAAGACTTGCTGGGGGGGGGAGGGGGGCTGGTCCCGGCGGGTTCAACAGTGTCTCTTCCGGTCGCCCACAACAACCTGGCGAACCAGGCGTTGGCGGAGCTGCAGAACTACCGCACCCCCGATGATCGGTCGCGGTTCACCGAGATCCGTGGCGTTGACACGCTGGCCGGCGCCGGAGGTTGGGTAGTCCAAGGGCGTTGCATCGATCCAGCATGTGTCCGTGTACTGTCCGAGCAAACCCGGTTGGTCAGGGCGTCCACTTACTTGATAGCCGCAAGGGGACTAGATGATGAATCGGCAGCACAGGGATACCTTTTCGGAATCCCGGTGGGCTTCCAACGCGGGGTTGTTGGTTAGGCGAGGACGGATTCTTGCCATGGCCGGCGTCCTCGTAGTGTCGCCGATGGTCACGGGTTTCCCGCAGGCCTCCTCGCCGGCCAAGGCGCATCCTGTCAAGAGCCAAGTTCGCAGGGTCGGTTTCGTGAAGTCCTCCGTGGCCGCGCTGCGGGCTGCCAGGGACGCCACCGGGTCAACTGCGAGCACTGCCGCGGCGCAGGACCCGATCACCACTGCGCGAGCTGCCGCAGTGACCCCGGTCCAGAACGTTGCCGGCGCTGTGACTGTCGTGGGCGTGACCTGGCCCAAGAGCGCGACCTCAGCCAAAGCTGTATATCAGATTCGGACCTTTTCGGGCGCAACCTGGAGCCAGTGGCAGTCACTGGGCGTCCTTGATGGCGGTCCGGACTCCACCAAGGCGGTATCGGTCACTGCTGGGACCGACCCGTACGTCATCACTAGCGCTTCTAAGTACGAGGTGCGTTTCCTGACCACGGACGCCAGCATCTCGGCTGCGGCCACGGTCCAGGCCGTCGACCCGGGTACCTCGAGCGCAGACAGCGTCCAGCAGGCGCCCGGAGCTGCCGCAGCCGCAAGCAGTAAGCCCACTATCTTCACGCGGGCGCAGTGGGGCGCCGACGAGGCTCTGATGACCTGGACCCCGTCCTACGGCAATATCCAGGTTGGTTTCGTTCACCACACCGTCGACACCAATGACTACACCGCCGACCAGGTGCCCGCGATGATCCGGGGCATCTACGCTTATCACGCACAGACGCTGGGCTGGGGCGACATCGGATACAACTTCCTCATCGACCGCTTCGGTCGCACTTGGGAGGGCCGCTTCGGCGGGATGGACAAGCCTGTCATCGGCGGACAGACCTATGGTTACAACGCGCTCTCCACGGGTGTGGCGGCCATTGGCAACTTTGACATCGCGGCGGTTCCGCAGGCGGTGACCGACGCGTTCAAGCAGATCTTTGCGTGGAAGTTCTCCCTGGCCGGAATTCCCGCCACCGGCGCGAGCCCTGAGCTTGCGCCGGGCGGCACACCTCTCCCACGAATCTCAGGCCACCGGGATGCATACGCAACTGCCTGCCCAGGCCAGTATCTCTACGCCAAGCTACCCGAGATCCGCGACGGTGCAGCGGCCCTGATGAGCGTGCCGGCCGCCTTCCCCCATACCCGCCTGGCTGGTGCTGACCGGTACGCCACCGCCGTGGCCATTTCGCAGTCTGCCTTCCAACCGCAGTCCCGGGGCTCTGTTGTGACGCTCGCATCGGGCGCAGACTTTCCGGACGCCCTTGCCGCCGGGCCAGTTGCCGCCGCACAAGGGGGTTCGCTCCTTCTTGTGCCGCAAGACGGAACCCTGCCCGCCACAGTCGACGCGGAGATCACCCGGCTCCCCTCGTCATCGGTCAATATCGCCGGCGGAGCCGCCGCCGTGAGCAACCAGGTCCAGAGCCAGCTCGATGGCCTGGGAGTAGCTAGCGTGCTCAGGGTTGCGGGTCAGGACCGGTATGAGACTGCCGCGCAGCTTGCAGGGATCACCAACGGCGGCCTCACCAAGACAGTCTTCATCGCCACAGGCGCCTCCTTCCCCGACGCCCTGGGCGGCTCGGCCGCCGCCGGGCGANNTGACCGACCGCTTAGTTCTACCGGTGGCCACCGCCACAGCACTGACCTCCGGGAACCCGACCAAAGTGGTCATCCTGGGCGGCACGGCGGTCATCGATCCCGCCATCCTCACACAGGTTCAAACACTGCTACCCAGCACAAGTGTGCAACGGTGGGCTGGCGCCGACCGGTATGAAACAGCCGCGTTGGTTTCGTCGAATACGTACCCGCTGGGTGCCACCACCGCCTACCTCGCGTCCGGCGCGGACTACCCCGATGCCCTGGCTGGCGCCCCGGTCGCGGCCCGCGACGGCGCTCCGCTGCTCCTTACCCAACGGGACTGCGTTCCGGCCTCGACCCTCACGGAGCTGATTCGTCTTGGTGCCACCAAGATCGTCGTGCTCGGCGGCACCAGTGCTGTCAGCGAAGCGGCGGCGAACCTGACTGCCTGCTAGAGGCAAGCCGAGCCGACAAGTCGAGGATCGCGACCGGATGAAGATGCGGGGTGAGGATGCGCGTCCTTGTTCAA
The DNA here is from genome assembly GCA_003157445.1 of Micrococcales bacterium. Taxonomy (GTDB): domain Bacteria; phylum Actinomycetota; class Actinomycetes; order Actinomycetales; family Dermatophilaceae; genus UBA4719. The sequence continues at coordinate 1,617 of PMJN01000533.1, read as the reverse complement.
CGCAGGGAGCTGGGGCCGGTTGGAACGCCCATTCATACTCTTGTGCTCGACCTCCCAGGCATAGCGGGTCCAGTTGAAGTCATTCCTGTGATGCTTCATCCCTATTCTTGGCTTCGGGACGTTGGTCCCTAGTTCCGACCGTGATCACGGTGATTGTCTGACGGTGGCAGCGTTACGCGGCTTCTGTGCTGTGTTGGCCGAACTTGGTGGGAGGTTCGTGATGTCGACCCCGACGATGACACCCTCAGGTTGGTACCCCGACCCGAGCGGCCGACACCAGTACCGTTACTGGGACGGCAAGGGCTGGTCATCACAGGTGTCTGACGGCGGTCGCACGGCGACCGACTCGGCTTTGCGGCCTGCTACGAGCCGGGCGGATGCGCCTACGCCGCATCCGCTTGCAACTCCCGCCGCGGCGATCACGCCACCGGGGTGGCCTCAGCCCGCAACCCAGCACTCTGAGACGGCCACACCGTCACCGCAACGGCCGCTCCCCTCACCGCAACAGCCGCCGGTCTTCCAAGGACCGACCCAAGAGCAGGTGGCCATGTCTAAGCCGCCACCGGCACCAGTGGCTGCACGCGCTGGACGAAACAGATGGCTCGTCCCCGTGATCGCGGTGCTTGTGGTGATCGCGGTGATCGCTGGCTTGCTGATCTGGGCACCGTGGGTGAGTAAGGTCCCCATGACCCCAGCCGCGCTGCGCGCCCAGTCGCCGACTGCTACGTCGGTCGTAGTTCGGTGGGCGCTGCCCACCACCGGACCGGTCGTCGATCACTACCTGATCCGGCGCGACGGGGTTCAAGTGGGCTCGGTTACCGGCAAGGTGACCTCCTACCAGGACAATGGGCTTAACCCGGCTACTGCGTACCGGTACAGCGTGGTGGCGGTCTCGGGCACCGTTCGTTCCCTCCCCTCCTCAGCACTGGTGGCCAAGACCCTCACCCCGCCCATCTCGGAGGCGCGTTTGCAGGGGTCGTGGACCGTCGACATGAAGTACCTCACGGGCGGCGCCGGGGGTCATCCGGTCGGCGATACGGAGACCGACACGTGGGCGCTCGCCCCGAGGTGCACGAGCGGCCCATGTGACGTGTGGGTCTCCGGGGAGTTGAGCGGCACCACATTCACTATGAACTTGACCCGCGCTGGCGCAGTGTATACGGGGACGACCAAGGCCCAGATCTTTACCTGCGGAACCACAGCCCCGATGGCTCCCATGCAGAACACTCTGACGGTTCAGGTCACCGTTGGGAGCGCGAGGGGGAACCACCAGGCGTGGGCCGCGACCTCTTGGGCCGGCACCATGAAGATCGATAGCCCGTACACAGAACCCGATGCCACCCATTACTGCCCAGCATCAACTGACACGGCTACCCTGACGGGCCATTAAGCAAGGAACCGTCCGAATTGGTCAAGAACTAGTGGTATGTCTCCAAAATAAATAGCCGCATTTTGGTAGGCTGTTCGCATGAACAAGACTGCAGCCCCGTTGGTCATGTCCTCTGGTCAGCGCGAGGCGCTGGCAGTGCTGGCCCGGTCCTCGACAGCGGCACGTCGTGAGGTGAAACGAGCCAAGGTTCTGCTGATGGCCGCCGACGGTGTGGCCAACTCCAAGAT
>PMJN01000515.1 GCA_003157445.1 Micrococcales bacterium | reverse complement strand
ATCTTGGCCGCGGTGCGCAGCGCCACGGCGGGAATGCCAGTGACAGAGGCTGCGTGCGCACCGTTCGTGGAACGGTCGTGGATGTTCAGCCACAACGGCGTGATCGACGGATGGCCGCACTCGGTGGCCCCCCTGGCCGATGTGCTCAGCCCCTCCGTTCTGATGACGCTGGACGCGCCAACCGACTCCGCCTTCTTGTGGGCTCTGGTTCGAGAACACCTGCGGAAGGGACGCACGGGCGCCACGGCACTAGCCATGGTCGTGGCAGACACCCTTGCCTTGGCGCCACGCTCACGGCTGAACCTGCTCTTGCACGACGGGCGGCACATCGCTGCCACTACGGTCAGCCATGCCCTGTGGTTCCTGCAGGGTCAGGACAGCGTGATGGTCAGCTCCGAGAGGCTGAACCCCGATGAGAAGCGATGGCAGCCCGTCCCCGACCTCTGTCTGCTGGAGGCCACGGCCACCCACTGTTCGATCGGACCCCTGTTTGATTCACACGTCGTTTGATCCACACGTTGCTTGCTCCACACCAAGGACGGTTATGACCGAGTTCGAACCGGTGATTGACGTACACCTGATCCCTGACGACGCCAAGCGCTCGCTGCAGCGGGACGCACGCGTGGGACTGACCAGTGAACCCAAATGGCTCCAGCCAAAATGGTTCTACGACGCACGTGGCAGCGATCTGTTCGAACAGATCACCCGCCTTCCGGAGTACTACCCGACCCGGGCCGAAAGCTCGATCCTGCAAGCGCACGCCGCGGACATCGCCCGGCGCACCGGAGCGCACGCTCTAGTAGAGCTGGGGTCGGGTTCCTCCGAGAAGACCCGACTCCTGCTGGATGCCTTGGCGCAATCAGGCTCGCTGAACCAGTACGTGCCTGTTGACGTCTCTGAGACAGCGCTGCGTGAGGCTGTGGCGGCCATACATGAGGACTACCCCCGGCTGGCGATCCACGGGGTCGTCGCGGACTTCACCCAGCACCTTGATCGCGTCCCGGGTCAGAGACCACGACTGATCGCCTTCCTTGGGGGCACGATCGGCAACTTCCTTCCCGACGAGCGAGCCGTCTTCCTGGGCCAGCTGCGCGACACCGTCTTGGCCGGTGAATGGGTGCTACTGGGAACCGACCTGGTGAAGGACCCCGACGTTCTGGTGGCCGCCTATGACGACTCGGCCGGAGTCACAGCGGACTTCAACCGCAATATCCTTGCCGTCCTGAACCGGGAGCTTGACGCAGACTTCGACCTTGAGAACTACGAGCACGTGGCCATCTGGGACTGCGAGAACGAGTGGATCGAGATGAGGCTACGGGCCGTGGCTGCCGCCAAGGTAACCCTTTCGGAGCTCGCCCTGGACGTCGTGATGCAGAGCGGGGAACAGATCCGGACGGAGATCTCGGCCAAGTTCCGCCAGGAAGGCGTCGAGGCCGAACTTGCCAAGGCCGGATTCGACATGGACTCTTGGTGGACAGACCCCAAAGGACGTTTTGCGCTGTCTCTAGCTAGGGCCCGTTGAACGCTTCTTGCCGTACAGGGCTTTGTCATCCGGGCGACATACCGGCGTATATCCTGTCGAGCACCTGATCTGCCGATCTATCTTCTGAAAGGACCCTCAGTGACTGCTACTGACCTCCAACCTGTCGATCCGAGCAGCACTGCCTCTACCGATGAGCACATCGCGCTGGCCGAGAGGGTCATGGCACACAACTACCAGCCGCTTCCCGTGGTGATCGCTGAGGCCCACGGCGCCTGGGTGACCGATGTAGAGGGTCGGCGCTACCTGGACGCCTTGGCCGGTTATTCCGCGCTGAACTTCGGTCACGGCCACCCAGACCTGGTTGCGGCCGCTCAGGCCCAGCTGACCCGGGTGACACTGACCAGCCGGGCGTTCCACAACGACCAGCTGGGGCCCTTCTGCCGCGATCTGGCAGCTCTTGCCGGTATGGATCTGGTGCTGCCGATGAATACCGGCGCCGAGGCCGTCGAGACGGCGATCAAGGTCGCCCGCAAGTGGGGGTATGACGTCAAGGGTGTTCCGGACGGCCAAGCGAACATCATCGTGGCTGACGGCAACTTCCACGGCCGCACCACCACGATCGTCAGTTTCTCTACCGACGAGGTGGCACGGGCGGGCTTCGGGCCGTTCACCCCCGGCTTCACCGTGGTGCGATATGGCGATACCGCCGCACTTCGAGCAGCGATCACCCCCAATACTGTTGCCGTGCTGATCGAACCGGTACAGGGTGAGGCTGGCGTAATTGTGCCGCCGGCGGACTACCTGCCTGCAGTTCGCGAACTGTGCACCGAGCAGAACGTGCTTTTCATCGCCGACGAGATCCAGTCGGGACTCGGTCGCACCGGCACCACCTTCGCCTGCGAGCTCGAGAACGTGGTGCCGGACATGTACATCCTGGGCAAAGCGCTGGGCGGCGGCATCGTGCCGGTCTCGGCAGTGGTCTCGTCGCGGGAGATCCTGGGCGTCCTCAAGCCCGGCAACCACGGCTCGACCTTCGGCGGTAACCCGCTGGCCGCAGCGGTAGGCCACGCAGTGGTCAAGCTACTGGTGACTGGGCAGTACCAGGAACGCGCAAAGGTGCTGGGAGAGCAGCTTCGCCTGCGTCTGGAGGCTCTCATCGGACACGGGGTCATCGCCGTGCGCACACGTGGCCTCTGGGCCGGGGTCGACATCAACCCTGAGCTGATGACCGGCCGCCAGATGTGCGAACGTCTTCTGGCCAAGGGAGTCCTTGCCAAGGACACTCACGGATCCACGGTGCGCCTCGCTCCGCCGATCGCGATCGAGCCTGCAGACCTGGACTGGATGGTTGACCAGTTCGCTGCCGTCTTGGCCGACGCGACCTGAGCCAAACCGACCCGAGCTGAGTCAAGCCGGCTTGACTGTTCTGGACCGAAAGTGGGATCGTTCGATCACTTGACACCCGCGGTTTGGGGAAGCCGGTCGGACACCGGCGCTGACCCGCAACCGTAGGCCGCCTTTGGTCATCGTGCCTCAACGGCGCAGACCGAAGCCACGCGGCGAGTCGGAGCACCGGATCGTGGGCCCAAGGCTCCATCATTTGTCCGCCGAGGTTTGCGGTCCGGAGTCGGTCGTTGTGGCGCACTCAGCCCGACCTCCCTCCCCGGCGCGAGAGAGGTCCCACCCATGAAGCCCGTCCATCAGGCCCGCCTATTGCGCGTTGCTGTCATCGCCATCCTGCTCACCCTGGCTGGCGGCGCCGTAGCCGCACCGGCTCAGGCTGCTGCCTACCGGTACTGGGGGTACTTCCACCTCACCAAGGGTGCCTGGGCCTTCGCCTCGACCGGACCTGGCCAGATCGTCCCGGCCGACGGCGCAGTCGATGGCTGGCGCTTCGCTGTCGCCGACGAAAGCTCGGTCCGCACTCCCCGGGCCACGCCAACCTTCGCTGCTTTGTGTTCCGGTACGGCGGTCAAGGCGGGCGGCAAACGCGTGGGCCTGGTCCTGGACTTCGGCCGCCCCGCTGACAGCGCTGATGGCGCGACTCCACCGGTCGCCCAAGCCGTCTGTGTGACAGCGCCCCTGAAGGCCACGGGCAACGACATCTTGGTGGCCGGCGGTGCCACTTTGCGTCTAGAAAAGGCTTTGAACTGCGCTATTGACGGCTGGCCGGCCACCGGCTGCGGCGACGCTGTCGCGCACGTATCAGCCGCCGCCGCCAGCGCGGACACTGTTATCACCATCGCTGCCCCCAAAGCCAAGGCCGCGGCCAGCCCCGCCACCAGTTCCTCCGGCAGCAGCTCAACCAGTTCGACAGGGCTGGCCCTGGGCGTGGCAGGGGTCATTGCCCTGATCGCGGTTCTGGGGTTCGCTGCGTGGCGACGTAGCCGCGATGCCACGGACGACTAAACGAGGCCGGACCGCTGTGACCCGCGCCTTCCACGACCCTCGGCTGCCGCGCCTGCTGCACCCGGCGGCGTGGTGGGCGTGGGCGATCGGCCTGGCGATGGCTGCCAGCAGAACCACCAACCCGTTGCTCCTGGCCCTGGTCATGGCGGTCGCGGCTTATGTCGTCGCCGCCCGCCGCGAGCTTGGCGCGGCTTCGCCATTTAGTGCCTTCCTGCGTCTGGGCCTGTTCGTCATCGCGATGCGGGTTCTGTTCGAGGCGCTGCTCGGTGGCGGTGTTCCCGGCCAAACAGTGCTGCTCAACCTGCCTCAGATACCACTGCCAACAGGGTGGGGCGTACGCCTGGGAGGTCCGGTGACGCTGGAGGGTGTCCTGGCAGCGGCCTACGACGGGGCCCGGCTGGCTGCGGTGCTCGCCTGCATCGGCGCCGCAAACGCTCTTGCCAGCCCCCGGCGGTTGCTTCGATACGTCCCTGCCACCCTCTATGAGGTCGGCACAGCGCTGGTGGTCGGCCTCACCTATGCCCCTCAGCTGGTGGATGACGCCCGACGGGTACGCGCAGCCCGACGTCTGCGGGGACACTCCGGGCATGGCCCCCAAGAGATGGCGCGCCTTGCCGTCCCCGTCCTAGACAGCGCCCTCGAGCGCTCGCTGGACCTGGCAGCCTCGATGGAGTCACGCGGATATGGCCGCTCGGTGCACCGGGACGCCCGCTCGCGCCGGAAGGCAACGGCGCTGACCCTTCTGGGTCTGGGCGGCGTGGTGGCCGGGGTCTATGGCCTTCTGGACGGCGGCTCGGCACCCCTGCTCGGGTTGCCGTTGCTCCTTGCCGGCTCGGTGGCCGCCGCTGCATCGCTGGCGGTCGGTGCCCGCCGTGAACGGCGCTCCCGCTACCGGCCGGACCCCTGGGCTGCGCCGGAGTGGGTGGTGTCCGCCAGCGGCGCGATCGCCGGCGCGCTTGTCCTGGTAGCCGCACAACGCGGGACGGCCGGCATCATCTTGCAGACCTCGCCGGCGCTCTGGCCGACTCTGCCCTGGATACCTGCCCTCGGGGTGCTGGTCGGGCTGGCTCCCGCCTGGCTGTCTCCGCCGCCTCCGTTACGGGCGATCGAGCGTGCAGGCGGCCAACCCAAGGGCCACATGTGGGACACCCACCCTGAGGACATTACCTCGCAAGAATCCAGCGGTCACAGCATCGGGAGCTCGTCATGATCCGGTTCGAGAACGTCGGTATCAGGTTCGAGGACGACAGCAAGCCCGTGCTCACTGCCGTGGATCTGAAGGTCGACGAGGGCGAGCTCGTGCTCGTGGTCGGGGCCACCGGCAGCGGCAAGACCACCTTGCTGCGCTGCGTCAACGGACTCGTTCCGCATTTCAGCGGTGGCACCCTGAGCGGGCGCGTCACAGTCGACGGTCGCGACACCCGCACCCACCGCCCCCGGGATCTAGCGGACATCGTCGGCGTCGTCGGCCAGGACCCGGCAGCCGCATTCGTGACCGACACCGTGGAGGAGGAGCTCGCCTACGGCATGGAGTCGCTCGGTATCCACGCAGACGTCATGCGCCGACGCGTTGAGGAGACCTTGGACCTGCTTGGCCTTGCCGACGTGCGCGGCCGAGCCCTGCGCACCCTCTCTGGTGGCCAGCAGCAGCGCGTGGCCATCGGCGGAGTGCTGGCGGCGCACCCACGGGTCCTGGTGCTCGACGAGCCGACCTCGGCCTTGGACCCAGTCGCTGCCGAGGAAGTGCTCGCCGCCCTCACCCGGCTCGTCCACGACCTGGGGCTGACGGTTCTGCTCGCCGAGCACCGACTCGAACGGGTGGTGCAATACGCCGACAGGGTTGTCATCGTCGAGAATGGGCGGGTCAGCGCAGACCTGCCGGCGCTGGCCATGGCCATGTCACCGGTATCACCACCGATCGTCGACCTTGGTCGCCTGGCCGGCTGGTCGCCGCTGCCCTTGTCTGTGCGCGATGCTCGTCGGGTTGCCGGGCCGATGCGCCAAGCACTGGCAGGGCGCACCCCTGCGCGGGTGATCAGATCGAAAACCCTCACTGCTGCCAGTGAGTCCTTGCTCAGCGCACGCGCCTTGGTGGTCAACCGCGGGCGCCGGACGGTCCTGCGAGGGATCGATCTGCAGGTGCACGCCGGCGAGGTCGTTGCTCTCATGGGCCGCAACGGTTCCGGCAAATCCACCCTCCTGGCTACCGCCTGCGGCCAACTGCCCGCGCGCGGGGGCGCCCTGCGCACCGGCGGCCTTGACCCCGCCTCTCTCAAACCCCGTGAGCTCTTGAAGCACGTCGGCCTCGTCCCTCAGGATCCAGGCATGCTGCTGTACGCCGAGACGGTCGAGGCAGAGTGTCGCACCGCCGACACCGACGTGCACGCCGCCACCGGCACGACGCGCACACTGCTGAGCCACCTTGCACCCGACGTCCAGGACAGCACCCACCCACGTGACCTCTCCGAGGGGCAACGGCTGGCCCTGGCACTGGCCATCGTGCTGGCAGGGGAGCCACCTCTGGTTCTGCTCGATGAGCCAACCCGCGGGCTGGACTATGGCGCCAAGACCCGCCTCGTCGCCTCGCTGCGCTCGCTGGCAGCCCAAGGACATGGCATCTTGGTGGCCACTCACGACGTGGAGCTGGTGGCCGAGCTGGCCGACCGGGTCATGGTCATCGCCGACGGCGAGGTCGTAACTGACGGCCCCGCAGCCGAAGTTCTGGCTGGTTCACCCGCGTTCGCACCCCAGGTAGCCAAGGTGATGCACCCGCAGCCATGGCTGACCGTGGCGGACGTTGCGGCCGCACTGGAGGCCTCATGAGCGACCAAAGCTCCCAGCACACTCAGAAATGGCCGGTCCCGAAGGTGCCTGTCCTCGCCATCAGGTGGCGGGCGGCTGCCACGTTGGCCGCCACCACTGTCGTAGGGCTGGCCGCCTTCGGATGGCCCTTCCTGGCTAGGCCCGGGTCGGGCCTGGCGCACAGCTCGGACGCCCCATGGCTGTTCGTGCTGCTCATCGCGCTGCTGGCGGCTCTGGTCATGGCCGAGCTATCCAACGGCGGCTTAGATGCCAAGACAGTCGCGGTCCTGGGGGTCCTGGCTGCCGCCGGCGGTGCGCTGCGCGTGCTCAGTGCGGGAACCGCAGGGCTGGAGCCCATGTTCTTCCTGGTGATTGTCGCCGGTCGGGTGCTCGGGC
>PMJN01000276.1 GCA_003157445.1 Micrococcales bacterium | reverse complement strand
TGACGCAGCCAGGCGGTCTCGAAGCAGGCGATGATCATCGAGAGGCCGATCGTGACCGGCACAAAAAAGAAATGGTAGACCGTCGTGATTGCGAACTGCCATCTTGCGATGTCTACGGCGGCCATGAGGGCTCCTTCAGTCCACTGATGTGCTGCTGGGGTCGACTAGATACTACGAGGCCTGCCGATGTTTTTCGCGTTGAGCCAAAGGTGATGTGGCGCACCCCTCGGCAAAGGTTAGGTATCATGGGTGCTTCGGCCTGATCTGGTCTGATCGAGTGTGACGAGGATGGAGAGCATATGCGCTGGTGCCGGAGGGCGCTCAGCGCTGCCTCTGTTGCTGCCGTGCTCCTGGTCGCCCTTGCGATGCTGTTGTTCACGCCGGGTCCAGCGGTCGCCGACCAGTCCGCGACGGTGTGGCACCCGTACCCGAACGATCCAGCGGCCCTGACCCGACTATATGACGTCAACCGAAGGGCCATGCAGACCGCGGGGATGCCCTTCGCGACGTGGCCCGTGCAGGGCCGTCAGTTCCTGACGTTCGACCCACGTGGCAATGGCCGCATCGTTGAGGTGTTCGGAGATCTGGCCTCTGCCGATCGGATTGCCGTTCTGGTTCCGGGAGTCTCCACGACAGCTGACAACTTCAACACCGGCCTCGGTGGGGTTCTCGACCGCGCCCCGGCGGTGCAGGCTCGCGCCCTGTATGACTCTGCTCACGCGGGCGCTCCGGGCGAGCACCTAGCCGTGATTGCCTGGCTTGGATACGACACGCCACAGGGTGTCGGGCGCACGGCGGCACGTGAGGAGCTGGCCCGGGCCGGCGCAACCGCGCTGGATCGGTTTAGCACGGACCTGGCAACCATGCGCCCGAACGCGAAGGTCACGGTGATCGGCCACAGTTATGGCTCGGTGGTTGTCGGCCTAGCCGCTGCCGATCTGTCATCGCAGGTCAAAGACCTTGTCGTGGTTGGTAGCCCGGGCATGGGCGTATCGCGAGCTGCGGACCTGCACACGTCGGCAAACGTCTGGGCGGGCCAGTCGACCCAAGACTGGATCGACTGGTTGCCGGCATTTCAGGTGTGGGGTGCGGGTCACGGCACCATGCCAACTACCCCGGGCTTCGGGGACAGGATATTCGGCACCAAAGGGGTCACCGACCACGATCAGTATCTTGCGCCGGGCACTCAGTCCCTGGGCAATATTGCCGACATCGTTGACGGAGTTGACTCCTCGGTGACCGGACCTGATCTCAAGCCTGTATCTGTTCAGGCGTCCGGGTAGCCGTTCGGGTTCTGCGACTGCCAGCGCCAGGAGTCCACGCACATGTCATCAATCGTGTGGGTTGCTTTCCAGCCGAGCTCGGCGCGGGCACGGCCTGGGTCGGCGAAGGAGGCTGCGATGTCTCCAGCGCGTCGCCCGACGATCTCATAGGGCAACGTCCGGCCCACCGCCCGCTCGAACGCATGCAGCATCTCCAGCACGCTCGAGCCATTTCCGGTGCCAAGGTTCCAGGTGCTGACCGCCCGCTCTGTCGCGGTGAGCCTTGCCAGTGCTGCGACGTGACCGGCGGCCAGGTCCTCCACGTGGATGTAGTCGCGCAGGGCTGTGCCGTCGGGGGTGTCGTAGTCGTCGCCGAAGACACGCAGCTTCTGCAAGCGGCCCACGGCGACCTGACAGATGTAGGGCAGCAGGTTGTTCGGGATGCCTGACGGGTCCTCGCCGATGGTGCCTGAGCGGTGAGCGCCAACTGGGTTGAAATAGCGCAGAATGGCGATTCGCTGGTCCGGTTGGGCAACGGCAACATCGCGAAGGACCTGCTCGATCATCACCTTGGTCCACCCGTACGGGTTGGTCGCCGAGGTGGGAAGGTCCTCCGTCATCGGCACGGGAGCGTTCTCACCGTATACGGTTGCCGATGATGAGAATACGAGCTTAGTGACGCCATGACGCTCCATCGCCCGGAGAAGCGAAAACGTCGAGCCGAGGTTGTTCTGGTAGTACTCCAGAGGCTTCTCGACGCTCTCGCCTACAGCCTTGTGCCCGGCAAAGTGAATGACCGCCTCGATCTGCTCGTGGTCAAAGAGGCGTTCGGTGCGTTCGGCGTCGCGAAGGTCGAAGGCGTGCACGCGTAGATGTTCACCGGTGATTGACTCGAGTCGCTTGATCACCGCCGGCTTGGAGTTTGCGAAGTTGTCCAGGATCAGGACATCGTGACCGGCGGCGAGCAGCTGGATGACGGTGTGTGAGCCGATGTAGCCGGCTCCACCGCAGACGAGAACGCGCATGCCCATACCGTATGCCGCCTCAGGCACATGTGTTGTCGGCGCCCCGATCGCATGCTCTCATGGAGTGTGAGCATGGTGCGACCAGTGCGGTCGGCGGTGGAACGGGTGGTGACCCCGGACGGTGAGCACAACGTCTGGTTCGTCGGCGACGATGGCGAGTGCGCGGTGATCGATCCCGCCGGCGCGTTGGGTGATCTCTTTGGCCACTGTGAGCTTCGCCGGCTCCGCACAATCCTGTGGACCAACCTGCGGCCAGAATCGGTTCGCACCGCAATGGAGTTGGCCGACCGGACCGGCGCCGTGACGTATCTTCATACCGACGATCTGGTCCTCTGGCGCCAGACCGAGCCCGAGCGGCGGCCGCAGAGTTCGGTCCCACGGGGCCTGGTGCTCAGTATCGGTGGCATCCGATTGGTATCGATTCACACGCCCGGCATCACCGCTGGCGCGCTGTGCTGGTATGCCCCGGCGCTGTCCGCCGTGTTCACCGGCGAGACGCTGGGCGTACATGGCCTAGGCGATGGCGACCTTCCGGCCGCTGATCGCTCGGCGCTGATGGCCTCGATCCGGGTTGGGCTCTTTTCCCTGCCCTCCCAGACAGTCGTGCATCCGGGACGAGGCGTTGACACACGCATCGGCACCCAGCGGTGGGACCTGCGATTCTGGAGCTGAGCAAGCGCCCTGCCTGCGGTTATCACGGGATGATCAGTGACTTGCCAGTCGTACGGCGGCTCTCGAGGTCCTCGTGTGCCTGACGGCCCTGATCGAGGCTGTAGCGGGCGCCGACACGCACCGACAGCTCACCGGAGGCGACCCAGCCGAAGAGCTCACGTGAGCGTTCGAGGAGCTCATCTCTGGTGGCGGCATAGTGCGCGAGAGTCGGCCTAGTGAAGAACAACGAGCCCTTGGACTGCAGCAGGAGCGGGTCCACCGGCGCAACTCTGCCGCTGGCAGACCCAAATGACACGAACATGCCACGTGGGCGCAGGCTGTTGATACTGGCATCGAAAGTCGCCTGTCCGACCCCGTCGTAAACCACGTCGACGCCCCGGGCGTCGGTGAGCTGAGCGACCTGTGCGGCGACGTCATCCTTGTCATAGCGGATGACCTCCGCAGCACCGGCCTGCAGGGCAAGAGCTGCCTTGCTGGCGGTCGATGTCGTCCCGATGACCCGCACCCCCAGGAAAGTCAGCACCTGCGTCAGTAGCAGTCCAACCCCGCCGGCCGCCGCATGCACCAAAGCGCTCTCCCCTGCTCGCGCGTGGTGTGTCGAACGGGTCAGGTACTGGGCGGTCAGCCCCTGCAGGAGAACCGCTCCCGCGGTCTCGTCGTCAATGCCAACAGGGACCGGGACCGCGCGCACCGCTGGAAGGATGACCTGCCCGGCGTAGCCGGCGCCAGGGACCAACGCCCAGGCGACGTGGTCACCCTCCTTGAAACTTGTCACGCCACTGCCGACGGCGCTGACGACGCCGGCGCCCTCGGAGCCGGGGATGAACGGGGTCGCAAGTGGGTAGGCTCCGGTGCGGTAGTACACATCGATGTAGTTGACCCCGGCCGCTGCGACGTTGACGCGCAACTCGCCCGGGCCGGGCACCGGGGTAGGCAGGTTCTGGGCTACCAGTACCTCGGGTCCGCCGGTTTCCTGAATGACTACTGCACGCATGCGCGCCTCCTGCTCGCACGGGGCAGCGGCGGCGCCGCAGGTTGGGCCCTTGTGCCTGAGCAGCCTATGACGTGTGGCTCAACTGGGTCAGGCGGTACTGGACAAGCGAGCTCGATCTGCTGGTAGCTGATGCGAGCGCCCTGACATCCGAGCAATGAGCGAACCGATCCCGCAGGAGAATCAGAATGTCTTGCTGACAAGACCCTCTTGCGGCCGGCGTCGCCCGAGGAGGCGTTCGCCTTGACTACCGAATCTGCCGGCCACGTCGCTGGAAGACGGTGGCGGCACCGTTCGTGCCTTGGTGGACTAGTCGCCGTCGGGCAGAACCAGGTTCAGGATCATGGACACAACCGTGATGATGATCGCGCCGAACACCGCGTCCCAGAAGAACTGGTCTACGTGGAAACCGAGTTTGAACTGGCCGGCTGCCCATGAGGTCAGCTCTAACATTGCCGCATTGACGATCAGGGCGAACAGCCCGAGCGTCAAGATGATGACCGGCAGCGACAAGATAGTCATTACCGGCTTGATCAGGGCGTTGAGTACGCCGAAGATGATGGCCACCCAAAAGATTGTCACGAGCTGACTGCTGGTGGATGTGGTGTTCGCCGCGAGGTGAATGCCCTTCACCACGTGGGCGGCCACCCACAGTGCTACGCCGTTGACCAGGACCTTGATGGCGAATGACTTCATGGTTCTCATGGTGGCACGTGGGCGCCGGTCCGCTAACCAGACTGGTGGGCCCTACAGTGCTGACTTGACATCCTCCCTGCCATGAATGACCAGGATTCCAACCGCTCACCCGGAGGCAACGTGTGCAGGTTCGCGCTTCACAGACAGGGCCAAGACTCCCAAGTCGCCGCGCGCGGCCGCGCCATGGGCTGGCGCGGTTCACTGCTGGTACTTCCAAACAGTGCCGGGTCTGGTTATCGCCCAACAGGATTGAACCCGCAGCCTTCCACCGACAGGCGGATGGGCTTCCTCCCGGCCCGCAACGACCGGCTTTCCACCCTAGGAGTCCGATGACACACACCGTCCGTCTTCGCCAAGCGCTGGCTTCGGTCCCGGCGTACAAGCCCGGCCGGCCAGCAGTCCGCCGCGAGGGGGCCACGGTATACAAGATCAGCAGTAACGAGAATCCGTACCCACCATTGCCCAGTGTGCTGCGGGTGGTTGCCGACGCCGCCACGCAGATGAACCGGTATCCGGACCTGACCGTCAGCGAGCTGACCGAGGCACTCGCGCAGCGCCTCGGCGTCCCGCCCGAGCACATCGCCACCGGGACAGGAAGCGTGGGCGTCCTCGCTCAGATCATCGCCGCTACTTGCGACCCGGGCGATGAGGTCATCTACGCCTGGCGCTCTTTCGAGGCATACCCGATCGTCGTGGCGATCGCCGGCGCGGTCTCGGTACGGATCCCGTTGGACGCGCATGCCCGACACGACCTCGTGGCCATGGCCGCCGCGATAACCCCGCGCACCCGGCTGATCCTAGTCTGCACTCCCAACAACCCCACCGGCCCGGTGGTCCATCAGGACGAGCTTGATCGGTTCCTGAATACGGTTGCCGACGACATCCTGG
>PMJN01000491.1 GCA_003157445.1 Micrococcales bacterium | reverse complement strand
CAGCCTCGCGATGTTCTTCGGCACATTGTCGGAGGCGGTGCGCAACACCATCGAGGAGTACGGCCCGGCGAATCTGAAACCCGGAGATGTGGTCATCTGCAACGACCCCTACCGGGTCGGAAACCACGTGAACGACGTCTGCTTCATACGCCCCGTGTTCCACGAGGATGAGCTGGTCTCGTTCGTGACCCTGCGGGCCCACCAGCTCGACATGGGTGGCTCGGTTCCAGCTGGCTTCAGCGGCACCAAACGCGACGTCTACGAGAACGGACTCGTCATAGCGCCGACGCTGCTGTACCACGACAACGCACCAGTGAAGTCCACGTTCAACATGATCTTCGACAACGCTCGCTACTGCGCTCTTCTGCTGCCGGACATCAAGACGATCTACCAGAACCTTCTCCTCGGGGAGCGTCTGATCAAAGAGAGCGTCGAACGCTACGGCGTCAAGGCGTATCTGGGGGCGATCCGGTACAGCACCGATGTGTCTGCCGAAGCCATGCGCACCGCTGTCAACGAGCTACCCGATGGCGTCTACGAAGCGGAGGAGGGAGTCGACTGCGATGGCATCGACGACTCGATCCAGTACCGGTTGCGGGTCAAGATCACCAAGGTTGGTCAGAACATCGAGCTGGATTTCAGTGGCACCTCACCCCAGGCCCGGACCAGCATCAACGCCGGAGTGCTCGACACCAAAACCGCGGTGGGTGTTGCTCTGAAGTTCTTGATCGACCCGGAGACACCCTTCACTTCCGGCACCTATCGCAACGTGGACATCGTCATTCCACCTGGCACCTTCATTAGTGCAACTCCGCCCGACGGAGCAGTCTTCTTGTACTGGGAAAGCACAGGTCCGGTCGTCCTGGCTATCTTCGGTGCTCTGGAGAAAGCCCTGGGTGCACGCGCGGTCGGCGGTGACTACGGCTCGCTGAACATTCACAACGCCAACGGTCTGCTGCCAAACGGCACGCCATGGGTGACCACCGCACAGTGCGGAGGCGAGCACGGGCCGTGGGGCGCGACATCTGCTGGCGACGCAGACAGCTACTCGGTCGTTTACCAGGCCAACAACCTGGATCCGGCAACAGAGGCGATCGAGTCTGAAGTGCCCGCCGTCGTGCTGCGCAAGCAGTACGAAACAGACAGCGGCGGTGCCGGCATGAACCGCGGAGGCGCCAGCGTCCTGAAGGACACTATGTACCTTCACGCTGCAGAACACTGGTCGAGCCCGTTGCACACCAAGGAAGCCAGTGGCCTGGGGGTGAACGGCGGCAAGAGCGGCGCTCTGGGCGCTACATGGGTGTTCCACCCCGGTGAGGTGGACGTGATGCGGACCAGGCAGCTGCTCGGCACTGATGGCGATGTGTACGCAGCGTCCACCCCAGTGGCCGGAATGCTCGACCCGCAGACCAAGCAGATTGATGCCGACAATGGCCGGTACTTTTACTTTGCCAGCACACCTGTGTGGAAGACAGATCCCCATGCCGTGTTCCGCTACGTGACCAACGGCGGCGGCGGATGGGGAGACCCGCTGTCTCGGGAACCTGAGCGTGTCAAGAACGACGTCCGTGACGAGTATGTCAGCGTGGAAGGCGCCTTCCGTGACTACGGGGTCGTGGTCCACGGTGATCCGCAGAAGGACCCCGAGGGACTGCGTGTCGACCTCGAGGCAACCCAGCGGCGCCGCACTGAGCTCCGCGTCCTGACCACCAAGACCACCAGGAATCACCATGCCTGAGGTAAAGCTCACCGATCGTCAGAGAGAAATGCGTGAGGGCTTCATTAGCGAACGTGGTTACTGGAACCCCTTCTGGGAAGGGCTCCTCAGCCTGGACGAGAGGTTCTTCGAGTCCTACCTGAACTTCTCGGCCGTGCCATGGCGCAACGGGGTGCTCGAGCCCAAGATAAAGGAGCTCATCTACACAGCGATCGATGCGTCGACCACGCACCTTTATGAACCGGGGTTGCGTCAGCACATTCGCAACGCTCTGGGGTACGGCGCCACCAAAGAGGAGATCATGGAGGTGCTCGAATTGGTCAGCGTGCTCGGCATTCACAGTTGCATTCTGGGAGTGCCCGTGCTCATGGAGGAGCTTGATGCCCAGGCCGCGACCGCAGTCAGCGCATGACTGATTCTCCCGGGTTGCTGCACCCTTCGGGCCCCGGCGGGATGACAGGGCAATGCGCTGTCGTCACCGGCGGGGCCAGGGGGATTGGTGCGAGCACCGCACTCGAGCTGGCCAGGTCCGGCGCATCTGTGGTCGTCTGCGACGTCGTAGACCCCACACAAACAGTGGCGCAGATCCGGGCCGAAGGATTGTCAGCCCATGGACACGCAGTGGATGTCACTGACCGCTCAGCCCTGGCTGAGACGTTCGCCGGCTACCCGCAGATCGATGTGCTTGTCACCTGTGCTGCTATCTACGGTGAGACTGCAGACATCGATGATCTCGACGATACCGATGTGGCATCGGTCCTGGACATCAATGTGAAGGGCACGCTGTGGACATTGCAGGCTGCGCTACCCCACATGCGCGAGCACGGCGGTCGCATTGTCTGTGTGGGCTCTGTGGCGGGGAAAGTCGGCGGCGTCCGGGCCGGACCGCACTATGTTGCCAGCAAGGGTGCGGTCCACGCGCTGGTGAAATGGGCCGCTAAGACCCAGGCCCAGTACGGAGTTCTCGTCAATGGCGTTGCCCCCGGAGTGGTCGACACCCCGATGATTGTCGGCAAGGGGTATACGCCTGACTACTGCCCGCTCGGTCGGCTGGCCGAACCCGAGGAAATCGCCAGGGTGGTCGTCTTTCTGGCCTCTCCTGCCGCGAGCTACATGACTGGCACGATCGTGGACGTCAACGGTGGCGCGGCAATGGGCTGAGATTGCACAGCCACACACAGCCAACATCTTGGGAAGATCAGGAGGAAACACCAAATGAACAGTCATCAGGGCGAGCGAGGCTTCGCCGGCCAGGTCGCGGTTGTCACCGGAGCCGGTTCGGGGATCGGGCGCGCCTGCGCTGAGCGCTTGGCGCAGCGGGGAACTGTCATTGCCGTGTTGGACAGCAACACCGATGCCGCCGCCGAGAGCGCAGCGCAGATCACGTTGGCGGGTGGAAAAGCGCTGGCTGTGGCGGTAGATGTGAGCGACGAACTCGCGGTTGGTCGCGCTGTTGCCCGGGTGTGCGACACTCTGGGCCAGCCGACCATTCTGGTCAACGCCGCAGGAATCATCGTCCGCAAGGGTCTACTGGACTCCACCGTGCAAGAGTGGCGTCGCGTGCTCGACGTCAACCTCACCGGTTACTTCATCCTTTTGAAGGCGGTTATCCCTGCAATGCGCATGGCCGGTGGCGGTTCGATCGTGCAGATCGCCTCGATCGCCGGGCACATTGGCTACGGGTTCTCCTCATATACCGCGGCCAAGGGGGGCGTCCTGGCGCTCACCAAACAGTTGGCCGGCGAACTTGCGCAGGACGGGATCCGGATCAACTCTGTGAGCCCAGGCGTCGTCCGCACCGGCCTTAACCGCGACACGCTCGGTACGCCCGCGATCGCCGGGGCAACTATCCAGAACATCCCCGTGGGGCGGCTCGGCGAACCACGAGATATCGCCGCTGCAGTGTGCTTCCTGGCTGGCCCTGAGGCAAGCTTCGTGACCGGCACCGACCTTGTGGTCGACGGCGGCATGGTGAGCAAGATTCACTGGCCCTCGGGCGCCCGGGAGCTGCAGAACTTCCACGCAGAGGTCGGGTCGACCCGGTGAACAGCAGGGTGGTCGTGGAAGTGGACCGCGGCGTCGCGACGGTGCGGCTTGACTCACCACCCCTGAACGCTTTCGACTCAACGATGCGCAAGGAGCTGGCGGCCGTGGCGTTCTCCCTTGGGGACGATGAGTCACTGCGGGTTGTCGTGCTCTGGGGGGGGCCATCATGCTTCGCGGCGGGAGCGGACATCAACCAACTCCTGTCAATGGGCTTCGAGAAGATCGTGCACTGGAACCGCGCCATGCAACAGACGTTCACCCGCTTCGCAGAGTTGCCGGTCCCTGTCATCGCAGCCATCAACGGCTTCGCCTTAGGTGGTGGCCTCGAGCTCGCGCTCTGCGCCGACTACCGCATCGCGGGACAGGG